>DYCW01000180.1 GCA_019417865.1 Ruminococcus sp.
TGATTGTTGTTGCATTCTTTTTTATCTATCGCTTTTTGTTCAGTGTGTCCTTAAAAACTTTTCTCATGTAAACCATTCCTTTCAATTTAATACTCTATGGGATTTCCGTAGTTTATTTTTTTAATGCTCTGAATATTGTCAAAATTCAGACCATACCAGTTGTATGAACCGTAATTGCCTGAAATAGCAACACAATCAGGAAAATAGCCGTCAGCATAGATAAATTCCACAATGCACTTGCCGTCACCGCCGAACGGATGATACACTCTGTCGCCTTTGCTGTCGCAGATTTTTATGGTAAACTGAGTACCGTTTTCAAGCGTGATGAGAAATCTGTCACCGCAGTAGCCGAAAAAAGTACCCATAGCGAAACAGTTTGTCCAGCCATCTATGTAATCAAATTCCTGAATAACTTCGACCGCTTCTGTCCTCTGAACTGCTGTTGCAAGAACATTATTGTTTTCATCAGCAACTTCAAAGGTGTATTCGGAGTTTTCACGAAGTCCTGTCACATAGCAAATCGTATTTGACTTAAACTCAAAATAGATGTTGTCGATGTAGTCATCGCAGACACTCTGAAAAACCGTGACCGTGTACTCTGCATCTCCATCGCCGTTCCATTTAAGTCTAATACAGGAAACAGAAATCGTTGTTGCTGTCAGCGTGATTGAATCCGTTTTTTCGCTCGAAGTATCTGAAATCGGCAAAGTTTCTGTTCTTATACTTGCTTTATCCGGCTGTAAAATATTTGTTGTAACTTCTGTTGTTGCAGAAATATCCACGCTCTATGTGTCACGGTTTAAATTGTAGTGACCGCTTCCAAGCAGTACAAAAAAACTTGTACCAATGGAAATCAATTTACTTGATAATATTGTTCTAATCGGCATGAGGTTCACCTCTGTTTATCTGCACAAGTGCCATAGTGAAAACACCTATATTTCCACCTATAATAAGTCCTAATAGAAATTTAAGCATTTTTGTCCTCCTTTTCCAGAACTTGCGTCCATCTGAATTTTTTATCGTTTGCATTGATTGCACCTTCGTCCTCTGCACAAAAACGTTTTTCAAAGTCGTGTAAGGTGTGATTGGGCTTGAATGAAATAAGTGAATCGTTATCCCATTTTAACAACAATTCCCAATATTCAGGATAATTTTTTCTTAGTTGTCTTAATTGCTCCACGCTTTGATTGTGACAAAACCAACAACCGCCACGGCTTGCAGTTGTGTAAATTGGCGATAGTAAATCATGCTCGGCACACCAATCATGGCACATTTTTTCCGTCCATTCAGCTTGTACAAGAGGGGATGTTTTTTTGTCTGAAAACACCTTAAAACGTTTTGGTTCGTCGTAGGCGATACCGATGTATGAAACTGCATTTTTATCTATTTTATTCAATGCTGAAACTTTCAGCTTGCTGTTGCACCATGCACCTTTTACCATTGGAAAGCCGTAAATATGCCCTGAATTTATACTTTTTCCATGGGATTTTGTGATGCGATAGAATACATCTTCATAAGTTACGTCAGCTGAAATGTGTTCAACGGTTATTCCATAGTGTTCTTTGATGATTTTGTCTGTTTTTGCCTTAAAATCCACCATAGGCGGTAAATCGGCAGGAATGGTATCAGTTGCCCATATTTCAGCATGAATAATTCTATCCAATGGCAACCCCAATTCTTCAATCGCACCCAGACAAGCCAGACTGTCTTTTCCGTAGCTGAGAGAGAGAATATATTCCATTTTCAATCCTCACTTTCGCAAAAATCCCAAAATATGAGCGATAACGTCAACCGTCCACCCATTGCCAATACACTTGTATCGTTGTGTATTGCTGATTCCTGCCGTATAGTTATCGGGTAGGGTTTGCAGTCTTTCAGCTTCAACAGGAGTGAGTTTTCTTACAACATAATCACCGTCAGGCAAATCAATCTTGTAAAGACCTGTCTTTGCACCCATACCGCCGCCGTTTGCTGTCATCGTGACTGACTTGCCGTGAACCGAATAAATTCTCTGTCCCTGACCGCCTTTGCCAATCTGACCGACACGGACAGGAACGGCAATTTTCTGTCTGCTTTCTTCCGCCTTGTATATTGGAAAAAGATTTGTCCCTGCCTTATAATAAGTTGCAGGAATGGTATGAGATTTGCCATTTACTGTCGCAACAGGAATTGCTACCATAGTACGCTGTTTTCGTTCCATTGTGTTGTTAAAAGCAGCCCCTTGATAACTTGCGGTTATGCAATAGCTTTTATTTTGCCAAGATACACCGTTTTCGAGAACATCTTGCAGCATAATACCTTTGTCAACAGGCTGTGTAACATTCGGGATATTCGTCCAGTAACAGCGTTTTCTGTTCTGTCCCGATAGCAAAGAAGAATTTATCATAATCGGCTGTACACCGAGATATTTTGAAATTTCGTCTTTGATGTTCTGATGAATGGAATAGTTGTTTTCATAAAAAAAATATCTGCATTCCGATTCTTTTAATGCCCTCACATACTCCATAAACAGCTTGAAACCCATTCCGTCTGAGGTTGTTTCTCTGTCTTTTTTCGCAATACTCCAATATGTACAGGGTGAACCGCCGAGCAGTAAGTCATAACTCTTAAACTGTGTAAAATCGCCGTCAAATACATTGCCGTGATGATTGATTTCGGGATAATTCTTACTTGAAACTGTGACAGCGTACTTGTCAATTTCAAAAGCTTCATAGGCTTCTACGGGAATATCGGCTCTCTGTAAAGCAAGCATTCCGCAGGATATTCCGTCAAACAGACTCAGCACCTTCATGATTCATCATCCTCATCTGTTACGCTGCCGTAGTCATCATCGTAATCTTCATCGAAGTCCTCAACCTTGACATTTTTCTTCTTTCCAAACTTGCCCGATTTGAATACGAATACCGCACCGCCCACAATTGCCAATGCACCGACACCGATAAGAATGAGCATATTACTGTTCATGGGAGATGCCTGTTTCTTAGCTGAAACTTCCTCTGAACTTTCAGTTTCGGCAGTAGTTTCTTCTGCATTGTCGAGATTTTCAGAGCTTGCACCGCCGTTAGTGGCTGCATCTGCATACTTTTTAGCCTGTTCAGCAGGATCTTTATCCTCCTCACTCTCGTTTCCAGCATAGAGGAGCGAATACAAGTCAAAATCGTCAACCTTATTCAGAAAAAACACATTGTCCTCATTACCCTCAGCGGAGTAATTGATGAGAATGTAGAACACGTCGCCGTCCTTTGTTGTGACGGCAATAAACTGCATTTCTTCGCTGTCATAGATGATTTTCTCATGCTTGATAAGGGTTGCATTGCCGTCCGTATCGTAATAATCATCGGCATAGTAGTCATGTTCCGAATCGTCAGTTTCATTCTCCGCTGCACCATTCTGAATCTCTTCAACCAGCTTCTGCATATCGTTCGCATCAAGCGTTACATTTGCTTCAAAAGAACTATCGGCAATTTCTGTACTTACCATAGTCTGAATTGCTGTTGACGGTTCTGTTACAGTGCTTGTATTTTCAATTTCCTCTGCAAATGCAGGAATTGATGTACCTGTATTTGCAAAGGTCAATGCTATTGCTGAAAAAAATGCTGCAAGAGTTTTTTTAGTGTTCCACATTTTTTCTGTCCTCCGTAATTATCTTTTGTTCGTGAACCACAGGGCAGGAAGCCATCAGCTTGGCGATAGCTTCCTGTGTGGTTATACCCTTATCTTTCAAATATTGCTTGAAAGCTTCAAACTCCAAAGTTTCCTTTTTGGCTTTCAATTCATCAAGAAGCTTGGTATCTTCCCGAATTTTTTCTTCAAGCCTTGGAATTTTCTTATTAAGAGCGTCCAAAGCGGTTTCTTTTCGTGTCATGTTCATACTCCTTAGTACAATACAAGTCTTGGGTCTATGAAGTCCCAGCCGTAGCCGTCCGTATCAATTTCAATGTGGAAATTGACGTTCGTGTAGGTCGTTTTCGCAAACTTTTCTCCCTCTTTTATCTTGTCACCCTCAGACAAGCCACTTAGCAATTCAGCATTGGTAATCGTGACTTCGGTATCTCTGTCCGTACCGCCTGAACCGTCATACCAATACTCCACATCGTCTTTTCGCAAGGTAATTTTATTGTCATTCGTATCAACACTTTTGATTTCGCAGTCAAAAGGTGCATATAAATCAGCACCATTGTCACAATAATACTTGATGCCCTGATACAAACCGTCATTGGAACTGTTCCATTCCCACATATCGTAGCCAAATGCCTGTTTTATGCTGTAATTACGAATCGTATCGCCTGACAGCATATTGCAAAGTGTCTGATGATTTCCGTAAAGCGTTTCCGAACCGCTTTCCTTACCTGAGAGAAGCTTATAGTATTCCAGTCTTTCGTCCTTGTGGGATTGGCTTTTCAGCTTGTCCTCAATGACTTCATCAAAGGTTTTCTTTTGCTTGACATTGTAATAGAGATTACATTCTGTTTTCCAGTAATATTTTTCATAATAGCCGTACATACAGGCATCATTGATGGAATTATTCCAGATATGCGTGTCTGTCGGACTTACAAAAAACCAAGCATCATTACCGTTCCAACCCCAGAAACTGCGGTCATGACGGTCTGAGCCTTGCATAAAGAAAAACGTATTTGACGAATTATCAAAGTAATAAAACGGTTCACTTGTGCCGGAATACCAGCGGTGATCCATAATCATAAAGCCTGTCAGAGCATAATCGTCATTCGGATTCAGCACCCTGTAGTCAGAATTGATACAAACATATCCCTCACTGTCAAAATACTGACTAAGTTCAGATGTGTATGCAATTGGTTTGAAACGGTATTTATATGGCTGATTATCATAGATATAGGCATTTTGTTCGGCACGGTAATATGTACCGCTTTCCGCACATCCGCCGCCCCAGTAGTTGTACGTGGAAAGTTCTTCCCAGCGTGATTTGTTATCGTACCAGTATACAAATTCATATTCCGCATTGAAAATTTCCTCAAGCAAATCTTCGGTATTTCCGTCAAATTTCCAATACTTTATATCGCCGGTTTCAGCATCAAAATCATAATAGTAAGCACACAGGAAAGACCACAGCTTATACACATCAAAATCGTAGACCGGATCCCAGTCATATTCGGACGAACGCCCCCAATACCAGTTATCAGGCTTGTCTTTGAGGTTACGCTTGTTTGCTCCGAACTCCGCAAGACCATTCTTCCAATCATCATTGCTGCTGACTTTCAGTATTTTCTCATTCATGTCATAAGCAAGCTTTGTGTAATACTTTTCCGCTTCCGACAAATCGTAATCCTGCGAAGCATATGTACCGAGTACGAATCCCGAACCGCCCAGAATACCTGAGAAAATCATAAGAATGAAAGCAAGCACCAGAGCGATAATGAGAATCGGTGCTAAACAGGATAGCAGAACCCGTCTTGCTTTTGCATTGAAGATGTTCTTAACGAAGCTAAAAGCCTCTTTGAAGGCATTTTTCAGCCTATCGCTGAAAGATTGTCTTGTCTGCCTTTTCGGCTTTTTTCTGCGTTTTACCTGTTCACCTTTGCTTTTCAGCTTGTCCTCACGTTTTTGTAATCGCTGATGAGTTGTACCTTGCTTCTTTTCAAGACGGTCTTTCTTCTTTTGATTCTGCTCTTTTAGGCGATATGGCTGCATTTTAGAAACTGCATTGTCCACACCGTGATGCTTTGCAAATTCCACTACAGAAAGGAAATCATTGTTTTCATCGGAATTGACCGCTTTCTGCCAGCCGCTTGCCGCGAGCCTTTTGCCTGTGTAATTTGCCGGTTTTAGGACAAGAGGTGCAGGACGTGACAAATCAGCGATTCGCCACTGTTTGCGGAGTGTTTTTTTCTGAAACTTCTTTTCTTTTTTCAGTTTCTTTGATACGGTCTTGAATTTTTTGGATTCAATCTTAAACTGCTTTTTACGCCTTTTGTAAAGCTGTTTATTTACCTTGACGGCGAATTTATCCGATGATTTCTTTTCTTTGAAATGCATGAATGATTTTTTACGTTCCTTGAATTTCTTCTTAACCTCTTTGAGTTCCTTGCGTGACTTTGCAAGTTTCGGCTTGTACTGTTCGCCCTTAAAAAGTTTGTATTCAGCTTTTTTGACCCTATACCGTGCCTTTTCCAGTCTGAACTGTTTTTTCTGCTTGAAGTGACTGTAAGTTCCTGAAACAGCGTCTTTTGCGATGCCCAATGTTGCAATTGTGCCACGATGGTAATCGTCAACAGCTTCCTGCCGGTACTTCTGTTTTAGCTTATATCTGACATTTCGTTCTACCGCCTGACCTGTTTTTATTACAGCAGTTTCAGCGCCAAAAGCCGTACCCTCAGCCATATGAAGCATTGTATGGGCAGTTTTATTGACAAGTTGTGCAGACTTTTTCAGTGCCTTTCCTTTGAATGTTTTCGGTTTCAGGCTGTCAAGAGATTTTGTGATTGACGGCTTATCACCGGTCACTCTTGTTTTGAGATAGATTGCTTTGTGAATCAGACCGTGATCTGCATATCTGTTGCTCCGTTCACCTAATCTGAGATAGGGATTGGTCTTGAATTTGCCGTTTCTGCATTGTTTACGGACAAACTGAATCTGTAACTGCTTCTGCGATTTGCTGTATTTTCTGAGTTTCTTTTCAGCCTTTGCAAGCTGATGATGTGTTCTTTGTAAATTCGCCATAGCGATTCACCCTATTTCAACTGCTGTTCCAACGGTTTTGTAGTCAGTAGGCTATACATCACGGTATCGGTGGGGAAATTATCCGTAAACGGCAGAATAATTTTGTCATAACGGATAAGACCTTCGCCCGGTCCGCTGTTGGTGACGTACTCCATTTGCTGTGGACTGATATGAAGCTTTTCCGCAAGAATATCCCTATCACCGGCAGCCTGATTGAGCATATACACAAAGTCAGAATTATCGAAGATATTTTCGACTTCTGCACTTGACAGTAAGTCCTTGACGTTCTGCGTAATACCTGTCGGAACTCAATGTCATTAACTTAACGCTAGCCAAGCGAGGCGAAATTTGCTAGAATAAAGAAGGGTGAAGAAAATGAAAGC
>DYCW01000181.1 GCA_019417865.1 Ruminococcus sp.
CCTGTACGATGCATCAGATAAAAACCGAGAAACATACAAACTAAATCAATAAAAATTACAGCATAAAACATGCAACAACCTCCATTATAAATATTCTTCAATCTCCAAAATCAAAATCCAAATTGCTTACAAAGCTATAGATTTTTTCATCTTTAATCACAACAAATTCCGTAACAAACTTGTCCCAATCCTTAAGCGACTTTACTTTTTCTTCGCCTGTTTCTTCATCGTATCCTAAAAATCACCATTCGACATTAAAAAGAACTGATATTCTTCCACGCTCATACCTCATACACATTAAAACGACACATTAGGGTCGTTCAAAATAGCATCAAACGCTTTCAAATCTTCTTCGTTCGGCTCTGATTTTGTTTCCTTTTTTCGATAGTCAGAATGAAAGTAAAACTCTTTGACAACAATACGATTATCGTAATGTTTTACGCCATCTTTTTCATACATATCATTTTCCATCCGTCCGACAATCGAAATGGTATCACCCTTGTCAAACCATTTTGCAATGGTTTCTCCTGTAACATTCCATGCAATCACATTAAAAAAATCTGCTTCTTTTTTTCCGTTCTGTCGTCTGGAACGGTCAACACCAATGCGAAAATAACAAAGCACTTTCCCATTGGCTGTCGTTTTGCACTCTGGTATGGTCGCCAATCTTCCAGTCATAATCACAACGTTCATCATTCGCTCTCCTTTTCATCTGTATCCTGAAAATAGGTCTGTAAGGTCTGCCAATAGGCTTCTGGACTTTCATAGCCCCACACCGCATAATCAAACGTATTGATTCTCTGAAATAAATCCATATCTGTTTCCATGATAAATACAGAAAGCCAATCGGTCAGCAGCCAATCCTTGACGTTCACATAATCAAATGCTTCTAAATCTTCGTCACTTTTGCCCACCCTATTTGCAGCATTCTGCATCTGCTGTACCACATATAAAAGCTGTTCTAAAGCAGCTGCATACCGTTCCACTTCCGGCAAGTCTTCCTTGCTGTGGAATGCTTCCATGCAAGAAAGCAATTCTTTGTAATTTTCAAAATACATAACTACTCCTCTTTCTAATGCTGTTATTTTCACTTGTGGACAGGCTGTCCACAAGTCTGTTTCATTCACTCAAAAACTCCGTATTCCGGACAATATGTTGCAATTATCAGTCCGACTTGTAATCCAATCAAAATAAGACTTGCCAAAACGATACTAACAATATTTGAACCTCTATGTTCTTTTTCTGTATCTGTGCGTAACCGATAAATGTCATAGCAAAGAATCAACAAGATAACTACAATTGCAACTACAGAAAAGAACTGATATTCTTTCACACTCATACACATTAAAATGACACATTTGGGTCATTTAGAATCGCATCAAATGCTTCCAAGTCTTCTTCTGATTCTGCATTCTTTTTCCGGTAACCAGAATTGAAATAGAACTCTCTGACAACGATACGATTATCATGATGCTTCGTTCCATCACTACATCACTATTTTCATTTGCCGTAGTTCTACATTCAAGAGCTGTTGCAAGTCTTCCAGTCATAATCACAATATTCATCAATTTTCCTTCTCTTACACTTATTTTTTCATGTAACACATTTCTATCGCCATCATACCTAAAAAAGCCACAATTAAAATACCGACCCAGAAGTATATTTTGAAAATAACGCTGTCTTCTTTCGACATTTCGTCGTTCAAATATGTAAACTGATACAGCTTATAAAAGGATTCTACTGCATTACCAGCTTCATCAACCAACTGAAATGTATCTCCAGCATCTACAATAGAAATCTCCCCATAAAGCTCCTCTTTTTCCGCTACCCATTCATCCAGGAAGTCAGTCCAATCATCATAAAAATGACGAACGCTATAATCAGAATTCACATCAATCCGACTTAACCCATCCTTATTTTGGTTGTAATATGCAAAGAACTCATCCAATGAGGTATATACCCATACCAGATCCGCAGAGTTTTCTATACCCTTTGCACGAGTTTTTGGCTGCGTATAAATTTCCCACTCATATTCTATCAATGCTGTTTTCAGGGCTTTCGTATCTGCCTGTGTCTCCATCGCAGATACATGCATCTGCATCGTCAGCATTGCACACATACTACTCAAAACTATGCCCCATTTTTTTAATTTCATATAAATTTTCCTTATTCATGAATTTCACCTATGATTTCCTCTGCCAACGCAGCATACTCTACACCCAATTTTGTCTTCGCTGCAATCATATTGCCAGTTTCCGCTGCTTTTGCTGCTTCCACGGAGCGATGAATTACTGTTCTGAAAAGCCTGCCGGAATAGCATTCTGTGAGTTTCAGATAAGCTGCTCTGCTGACTAGTGTGGTATCTACCATCGTAGGTAGAATACCGCTCAGACGAAGCGTAGGATTGATGGTAGATTGAATCTGCTGATACAATCCCATCAGGCTGTCCAAACCATCCATGCTGAATTTCTGGGTTTGTACCGGAATCAACATTTCATCCGCTGCTGCCAATGCATTGATCAACAGCACGCCTAAAGACGGTAAGCAGTCAATCAGAACATAGTCATATGTTGCTACAACCTCCGGAAGCAGAATCCGTTTGACAATACTTTCTCTTGCAAGTGCATTAATCATCATCATTTCCGCATTGGCAAGATTGATGTCCGCCGGAATGTAGTCAATGGAATAATTCTTGTGTTGGTGTTGTCTAATTGCCCGTTGAACCGCTTCTATCTGTACAACGGACTTCATCGCTACTTCGGAGATAAGGTGTGTCATTGTGGGCTTATCATCCTGCTGAAAGCCAAGATATTCGCTCAGGTTTGCCTGTGGGTCTAAATCGACCAGCAGGACTCTTTTGCCCTTTACAGACAGTGCAGCAGCAAGATTGAATGCTGTAGTAGTCTTGCCGACACCGCCTTTTTGATTGCTAATAGTGATAATCTTTGCCATAATGCTTTCCTCCTATTTATTCGTTTCGAGTTTTGTTAATTGTTTTTCCAGAGATTCTGTTCTCCGAATCAGATTGATATAATCCGCAGCATATTGCTGATTCCGGACTTCAGAATCTCTTAATCGTCTTTCTGTTTCTCTCAATTGTTTGCGAAGCTCCTGTTCCTCTGTTGGAATTTCACGAATGCAGCTGCGTTCTTCCCGAAGTTCTTTCGCCTTCTTCTGCCGTTCCTGAACATATTGGGCATCGGCTAAAAGTTGTTCTTCCTTTGCAACCTTTCTCTCAACTTTCGCTCTTTTCCGCTTTCGTTGTGCACTTTCTTTTTTCTGCCGTTTTTGTACTTCTACACGGCAGTCATCGCAGTACTTTACACGAATAAAGCGATAGTAATTATCATAATTCGTATCCGATATTTCGATATTGCATATCGCACAACGCTTAATCATTCTACCACCCACTCCCTAGACGTTTTTTCCATTCCCCTATTTTCGTTTGTTCGCACTGTAAAACGTAGATAAAACGTAGAAAAAACTACCGTTCTACCCACTGTTTTTTCTACCGTTTTTTCTTACCGTTTTACGATTTTAGCAAATTCAAGACTTTTCTGGAGAATTTGTTCTGAAAGCGTTTTATCCTCCTGCTTGAGGGCTTGCAGAATACTCTCCTGCGAAAGCGTGGTGCTCTGTCCGAACTCTCTCCGAATATCTACATTCACATTCCGTCCATGCTGAATATCTTCAATCTGAGCCAATGTTTCTGCCTGTCTGATACGAAGCTCTGTCAGTTCACCGAGAACGACTTCAGCTTCAGCCGAAATCATGGATGTCGATATTGCTTGCTCCGACTCCGGTTTTAATTCTACCATTTCTTTTTTGCCGTGCCATTTATTATATTTCCAGCGAAGAAAGAGGATTGCTGGAATACCATAAATCACTGCAAATCCGAAAAAATTTCTCAAATCATCACTCATTGATAATTCCTCCTTGCAAAGCAGGAAAAAGTGTGATATAATTTCTCTAGCAACTTTTATAGTTGCCTTGAAATGGAAGAGATGGTCAGTGCTTTGGGAAGAGTGACAGACCATCTCTTCTTTTTTCGTTTTGAGAAATTACGTTCACATTGCATTTTTAAATACCTCTTCTTAATAAGTAATCGATTGCAAACCATTACGATTTCCTGCATGAAATCGTCTCCGTACTTTCTCTGCAAAAAGCATTTGCTTCTGCATGACTTTCAAACCAAATTCTGCGAATGCACCGTTCTCCTTTGCCATCACGGATGAAGAAAACTGCTGCATTTGGTTTTTCATTTGCCACCGTAACATCTGTAACGGTAGGAGATATGTTGCTGCCAACTGTAACAGTGACAGCATAAAATTTTGGCATATCAAACCCTCCTTATTAACTTGTGGACAAACTGTCCACAAGTTCGTCCTGCACTTGCTCCCATGCCATTTGCAGCCCGACCAGCCACAAAATAATACGGGTATCAATGTACTTTCCTGTACTGTAAAGCCATTCCCAGTAATCTGGACACCGTTCAGAGAGCCATATTTTCTGTTCTTCTGTTAAATTCCAACCGTCTCTCTCATCTAGGCTTTCTAAAAGAACATCAAACTCCTTTGGTAAGGGTATTTTCCTATCAGATAGATCGCAGCTTCTCAAATAATTTTGCACATAATATGTAAGGTCTTCTTTTGCAATCTCTGCATCGTAACAATACAAATTGGTGCTGCACCGAATTTTCTCCATAAAATAGTCCACACTGTTTATGTAGTGGGACAAGGTTTGCAAGGTTGCACGCTCTGTCAACCGTACAACTGCTGAACCCAGATCACCGGATAGGTACAAGCAGCAGCATTCTTCATCGAATACGTATCGTACATAGTAATCTGAGGAGCCGTCTTCATTCCGCCAATCCAAAGTGGAGATACCGTCAAGCTGTCGAAAAACTGCCTTGTGATGCGAGAACATTATTTTTGCATGAGCAATCT
>DYCW01000182.1 GCA_019417865.1 Ruminococcus sp.
ATGATAATTGTATCACAAAGGGATGTGTAAGTAAATAGAAAAGGAGGAAAAAGTCATGAAAGTGAAAGTCAGAAAACTCTTATCAAACAGAAAACCTGCTCCGGTTGTGACAGAGCAGGTCCCTGAGACGGTTTGCTGTATCGGAAAAATAAGAAATGGATACAGCGTTCCACAGAATTTAATTGTTGATGATAGAATTTCTAGAATTCCAGAAGGTCGGTTCATAGAAATTATTGACGCACTGTACTATAAAGTCCATCATCCAACTGTATCCAACGCAAAGGCTAAGGCGTATCCGAATTTCACGATACTGGAATATGTTGATTTTTTTGGAATTTAACCATTTCTCAGTGTTCGCTTTACAAGGTTGTATTTAGATAAGGATTGCAATAGCCATGTAAGATGTGCAGGATCCATGTGTTCCATAAGAACAACATCATTGCCTTCGAAAAGGTATAAAGTACTGATTGAATTCGGTTCTACACCCTTTATGTCCATCTTATCGCACATTCCAAATTCATATTCTATAGCTTGTCGTACTTCCTGGAGCGTTTCTGATTGAATTTCTGTCCAAGCAAATGAGACAAACTGAATGCCGCATACAATATACATTCTATATTTAGATTGCGGTTTTTTGGAATATGCAACAATTTCTCTTAGATACTCTTCAGCTCTGCGTTTTTCAAAATCGTCTAATTCTTCTTGAAAAATCATTAGATTCATACTTAAAATCTCGCAAAAATCCCAAATCATATCACGAGTATATTTTTTTGCAGGAAATAAGTTTTCAAGAGCATAAATCCAATTTTCTTTTTTAGTCATATGAAATTCCTCCTTTCCTGCTCCATTATATCACATTATAGCAGGAAATACAACTATCTTCAATTATCAGAAATGATGCATTCCAATGATAAGTAAGGTTGAGCCGGACAGATTCCGGCAGAAAGAGAGGATATTATGAAATACAGTGCACTTGTAAAAGATGGAAAGAGAATTGTTGAAATCAAAAATCAAGAGTACAATACCAAAGCAGAATTTATCCACGATTTACGGGGTAATGGATATAAGGTGAATCCTAAAAAAGTAAAGAAAAGTGCAATTTATGACTATATCGTAAATCACACCAATATGTATCCGTGGGATTGGGAATTAAAAGCAGTTCCGTGCAAATAAACACAAAATAACATATGCTGACCTACCGGCAATACGGGGACGGTACAGCGTATGGAAGCGATAGGTTGTGCTGCTGACAAATTGGACTACCTCCAACTGTATTTCACTTTGTCTTTTATGCTAACGCTTTGCGGTGAGCGTATCGCCGCATCTATGAAGCGAACAGCATCGCCGGTGCAACTCCGGCACGCTTCACCTGCTATAAAACAAAAAAGGAGATGATGAACGTGCAAATCAGTATCCGCAAATATGTAGACCTTACTTTTCCTCGAATAGATTCTGACCTGCACACAACCTGTGACTTTCACATCTGTGCACAGCGTATCACAAATGTGCTACTGGAAGAAGGGATGCGGTATAGCGAAGCTTGCATCTTATTGGAGCAACTTGCCACGCTGCTGCATCGAACCAGCAAGCAGTATCAGATTAATATGCCCATTGAGGATGTAAAACAAATTTTAGAGGAGGAGATGCCATGAAAATCATGCTGCTGCTGATTCTGGGCGTTGCCACAATCAGCATAGAAATTGCATTTCGCATTCATAATTACAGAGTGGAAAGATGGATGGAACAGGAGGATTTTCGGTATGATTGATATAAAAACGAACAAAGGCGTTCTGGAACGATTTGCAGGACAAGGAAGCCCCGAGGAGCTGCTTGCGGATATTACTACTACTCTTCAGCTAATTGCAATAATCTGCAATGGCGGGCAGACAGATCCGGCGGCATATGCTGCCATTCGGGGAATAATTGATTGCGTGTGCAATGTTGCAAAGGAAACGCTGAATGAAGGCGTAGAAAGTTTGAGAAAGGGGGCAGAATAACATGAATCGTGAAACAGATATTGGTACATTCATCCGTGAACGGCGTGGAGCACTGGGAATTGATCAGCGGGAACTGGGAGAACGTTGTACGCTTTCTCAGGCACAGATCAGTCGGATTGAAAATGGAATTTCTTTTCCATCCTTCCCATCCATCCTAAAACTTGCCAGAGGAC
>DYCW01000183.1 GCA_019417865.1 Ruminococcus sp.
CTTCTGGGAAGAACCCTGCATCAGCGGTACAGGCGGTGCAGGAGCCATCTTCTTCTCAGGCTGTGCTCTTCGCTGCTGCTACTGCCAAAACCGACAAATCAGTCAAGATGGTTTCGGGAAAGTACTTTCTATCGCACAGCTGTCTGAAATCATCCTGCGATTACAAGAAAAAGGGGCAGAAACCATTGACCTTGTAACGGGTTCTCATTATACACCTTGGATTGCAGAAAGTCTACAGCAAGTCAAAAAAAAGCTGCATATTCCAGTTGTCTGGAACAGCAGCGGCTATGAGTCCACAGAAATTTTATCTCTGCTCAATGGTCTTGTAGATGTCTATCTGCCGGATTGGAAATATCTCGACAATACGATGGCTGCAACATACAGCGGTATATCCGATTACTGTACGATTACGGAACAAGCGATCACGGAAATGGTACGACAAGTAGGAAAACCTGTTTTTCAAAATGGCATTCTGAAAAGCGGCGTTTTGATTCGACATCTTATCCTGCCGGGACAACGACACGCTTCCATTGCATTGATACAGCGAATTGCGGAACGCTTTCCAAATGGCATGGTATTGGTCAGTCTAATGGGACAGTATACACCACCAGAAACACCACTGCCAGATCCCCATCTAAACCGACGGCTCACTACCATGGAATACCAAAGTGTTCTAAAGGTTGCACAAGAACTGGAAATGGAAGGCTTTGCACAGGATCTCTCCTCCGCCAGAAACTCCTATATTCCTTCCTTTCAGCTGGAGGGACTTTCTCTCTGACAAAAAGCAGAGCAAGGTGATTTCACTTTGTTCTGCTTTCTCTTTTATTTTTCATTTGCTGTACCAGCTATTTCAGAATCCATCGCCGTATACTCCCTGTCAAAGGTAATCACAGTATAGTACTGCACCGGCTGTGTTTTCAAAGCCGCATCTATCATCTCTTTCAGCTTATCATCTCTATATACACAGGCAAACGGTACAACCAAATCAAAAATTAAATTTGTATGCGTTTCGCCTGCTATCATTCGAAAATCATGCATGTGCAAATGTGGATCCAACTGATGCAAAACTTGCAATAGCATTGTTCGGCAGGCATTCACCTGCACATTATCCAGTTCAATGGGATCCATATGCATGGTCATATTGATATGCAACTGATCTTGAATCTGGTGTTCAATGCGATCTATTTTATCATGAATTGCCACAAAATCCGAATGGTTCGATACTTCTACATGACAGCTGCCAATCATTTTTCCCGGTCCGTAATTGTGAATGACCAAATCATGAATACCAAGAATCTCCTCATCGGCACGAATGAGCTTACAGATACGTTGTACCAATTCCGCATCTGCCGGCTTTCCAAGCAAATCATCTACAGTATCTCGAATAATATCATACGCTGTCTTCAAAATAAACAGCGAAACCAAAATTCCCATCCAACCATCCAATGCCACCTCTGTAAACAATGAAGCCAGTAGTACCAAAAGCGTGGCAGTTGTTGCCAACACATCACTACAGCTATCCTTTGCTGTCGCCATCATCACAGAAGAATGTATTCGTTTGCCGAGTGTCCGGTTAAAAAATGCCATCCAGAACTTCACTGCAATCGAAAATAACAAAATAAAAAGCACAGCCCAATGGAATGTAACTGGTTCTGGTGAAAATAGTTTTTTCACGGAATCCCGCAGCAATTCTACTCCCATCAGTACAATGAAAATGGCAATCAGCAGCGAAGCAAGGTATTCTGCTCTGCCATGCCCGAATGGATGCCCTTTATCCGCTGGTTTCGCTGCCATCCGATAGCCAAAAAATGTAACCAAACAACTTGCACAATCTGATAAATTATTAAATGCATCGGATAAAATTGCAATAGAACCAGATAAAATTCCAGCAAGATATTTGATACAAAATAAAATGATATTACAAGTAATTCCCACGACGCTGCTTAAAGTACCATATGCTTTTCGAACGGTTGGATTTTCTACTTCTGTACTGTTTTTGATAAACCGTTTCACAAAAAAATCAACCATCTCATAACAGTCCTTCCATCAAACATTTTTGTTCAAGTTCGTGCGTTTTATTCTAACAGAAAAATAAAAAT
>DYCW01000184.1 GCA_019417865.1 Ruminococcus sp.
GTACTTGGATTAGGGGTTACGCCGCTATGCGGATTTGCTTTGCCTGCCCTATTCTATGTTCATGAGAAATTTAAAATGAGGTGAAGATAGTATGCTGAGAAAAGAAGAAAAGGATCAGATTATCGAAGCAAATCGTACGCACGAGCACGACACCGGTTCTCCAGAAGTGCAGATTGCAATTCTCACAAAGAGAATCAATGACTTGACAGAACATCTGAAGACACACAAGAAGGATCATCACTCCAGACGGGGTCTGCTGAAGATGGTTGGTCACAGAAGAAACCTTCTGAACTACCTGAAGAAGAAGGATGTAGAACGGTATCGTGCATGCATCGAAAAGCTCGGTATTCGTAAGTAAGAAAAACAGACGGAAAGGCGGCCGGCGGAATTTTGTCAGCTGCTTTTCCGTGTTTGTTTTTTTATTTGAAAAATCATAATTTGTGCAGCGGTTTGTTTAGCAATCAATCGTGTGTCTGTCTTCACTTGCATTGGTGCGGCAGAGACAGGATTACTTGCTAAACCTGCTGCCAAAGATTGCAGAAAGGAAAAGGCAGATGTTTGAAAAGTATAGAAAATTTGAAACAACTTTTGCAGGTCGGCCGCTTGTAGTGGAAACAGGGAAGACCTGTGAGCTATCCAATGGATCCTGCTGGGTGCGTTACGGGGAAACTGTGGTAATGGCAAATGTAACCGCCAGTGCAAAGCCGCGGGAAGGCGTGGACTTTTTCCCGTTGTCTGTAGATTATGAGGAACGGATGTATGCAGTTGGCAGAATCCCAGGTTCTTTTACCAAGAGAGAAGGTAAGCCTTCCGAAAAGGCAATCCTGACTTCCCGTATGGTTGACCGTCCGATTCGTCCGCTATTTCCGAAGGATATGCGGAACGATGTTTCTGTTGTTATGACAGTTCTGGCAGTGGATCCAGATTGCTCACCGGAAATCACGGGTATGCTGGCAACTTCCATTGCGATTTCGATTTCAGATATTCCGTGGAATGGTCCGATTGCTGGTATCAGTGTTGGTTTGGTAGATGGAGAAATTGTGTTAAATCCGACACTGGAACAGCGGGCTCACAATGATCTGCATTTGACAGTGGCAGGCACGATGGAAAAAATCGTCATGATTGAAGCCGGTGCCAATGAAGTGCCGGAACAGCAGATGCTGGATGCCATCCTGACGGGTCATGAAGAAATTAAGAAAATGGTTGCATTCGTCAATGATATTCGGAACGAAATTGGGAAACCAAAGTTTGCGTTCCAGTCCATGGAGATTGATCATGATCTGTTCGAGGCTGTTGAGGCAATGGTTGGGGAACAGGTGAAGTATGCACTGGACACCAATGATAAGAATGAAAGAGATGCACGGCTGCAACCGATTATAGATGCGGTACACGAAAAATATGATCCAGAATATCCAGAACAGGGTGCCATGCTGGATGAATGTTTGTACAAGCTGCAAAAGAAGATTGTCCGCAACTGGCTCTATGAGGGTAAGCGGGTAGACGGCAGAGGCATTGATGAAATTCGTCCGTTGGCTGCGGAAGTGGGATTGCTGCCACGTGTACACGGCAGCGGTTTGTTTACCAGAGGACAGACACAGGTTCTGACAATCGCAACGCTTGGTCCGCTCAGCGATAGTCAGAAGATTGATGGTTTGGATGAAGAAACCTCTAAGCGGTATATGCATCAATACAATTTCCCGTCCTATTCTGTCGGGGAAACGAAACCGAGCAGAGGACCGGGACGACGTGAAATCGGTCATGGTGCACTGGCAGAAAAGGCACTGGTGCCGGTATTGCCGTCTGTGGAAGAATTTCCGTATGCCATGCGTTTGGTTTCTGAGGTGCTCTCCTCCAATGGCTCTACCTCACAGGGTTCCATCTGTGGATCCACACTGGCATTGATGGATGCAGGCGTTCCGTTGAAGGCACCAGTTGCCGGCATTTCCTGTGGTTTAATTACCAAGCCGGACAGCGATGAATTCATGACAATGGTGGATATTCAGGGTTTGGAAGACTTTTTCGGTGATATGGACTTTAAGGTAGGCGGTACACATAAGGGTATTACTGCCATCCAGGTGGATATTAAAGTAGATGGTCTGACACCGGCAATCATTGCAGAAGCATTTGAGAAGACCAGAAAGGCAAGATTGTATATTCTGGATGAAATTATGCTCAAGGCAATTCCAGAGCCAAGAAAGACGGTGAATGAATATGCACCGAAGATGTTCCAGACTACGATTCCAGTTGATAAGATTCGGGAAGTCATTGGTCAGGGCGGTAAGGTGATCCAGAAAATTACCGCAGAATGTGATGTCAAGATTGACATCAATGAAGATGGCAGCGTATTTGTCAGCGGTATGAAGCTGGAGAATTGTCAGAAGGCACTGCAAATTATCAATACCATTGCACACGATCCGGAGATCGGAGCAATCTATAAGGGAAAAGTGGTTTCGATCAAGCCGTTTGGTGCATTTGTAGAAATTGCACCAGGTAAGGACGGTCTGGTACACATTTCTAAGCTGGATCACAGCAGAGTAGAGAATGTGGAAGATATCGTTTCCATGGGAGATGAAATTGTTGTCAAGGTAATGGAAGTCAAGGACGGCAAAATCAGTCTTTCCCGCAAGGATGCACTGGAAGAATTAAAGGCAAAGAAGTAAGCAAAGAGTCTATAAAAGACGGCGGTTGAACAGGCATGTTTGACCGCCGTTTCTTTGCAAATATTTTTTGTAATAGTAGACAAAAAGAAGTGGATGTGGTATAATAAAAATAATAAGAATCGTGAAATTGTCAGTGCTGTCGCAATCTGACTGAGTTTGCATACGCAGAAAGGACGGCTTATGAGAAAACAACTTCTGCATACATATTGGTTTGTATTTATCTGTATGCTGACAGCAGTGATTGTTTTGTGTTTTGCTGCTGGATATAGCGTGCGAGTATTGGATCAGAATCGTGTGATTCAGCAAGTAGATGTGAATATGGATGCAGCAAAGATACGGTTGGATCGGGATGCAGAGGAGACTGCCTCTTTGATGGAAGACTTGCGGAATGAATACGCTTCTAAGACAAGAGTGGTTGCGATGTTACTGGGGGAACAGGCGGATCTTTCAGAAAATGAAACGATATTAGAAGAACTGCGTGTGGTCATTGATGCGGAGCAAATTAGTGTTTCGAATGAAACGGGTATTCTGGTTGCCAGTACGGACTTTTCCAGTACTGGAAGGCGTGTACAGGATTCTTTTTTACCTCATGCAATGGATTCTGTTTTTACGGATGTGCTGTTTACCATGCAGAATGATAAGCCGGCGATTATTGCAGCCTCTTCCCTTGGAACTGGCAAAGGTTTAGTACAGGTACAGTATCCGTCGGAATCCATGCTGACGAAGTCGCAGGAGATGGATGTTTCCGCCATTGTATTGGATATGCCATTTTATGATATGGGCATTTCTGCAATTGTTGACGCAGAAACCGGGAAATATGTCAGCCATACGCAGCCTGAACGATGCGGCAATGACTGTGAGTATGATATGAATTTATTTTCTGCGAAAAAAGGAAAATTTGATTTGATGCAGCAACATCAGCGGTATTTCATTCGTTACCAAGCACACGATAATTATATTTTGCTGTTTAATATTCCTTATCAACAAATGAATAATGTAAGAGGAACGGTATTGAATTGGGTTATTGCAACAGGTTTGATTTTGTTATTGGTGGCAGTGCTTTCCATGCGAATGGGCTATATCTATTTACAGAAAAAATCTCCGAACTTATTCCCAAAGGGAAAACAGAATGGTAAGGGAGAACAGTTGCTTAAAAATAAAATGTGAATATGAAAATGGCGGCTTTAAAAATTGAAGCCGCCATTTTGAATGGATGAGAAAATATCAGGTTGTATTGGGGATTGTCCATTATGATATGGGCTCTGTTGTCTCCTCGTTTTCCGTTACATATGTTGCAATCGCAGCATCAACCTCCGTCGAACCACCAGTTTCTACAGTCTGCGGCAGCATCTGCTGTCCATCTACATAAACCATGCCGAAATAGCCGTTGCTATATGAAAAATCCGGACTATTGATAATATATGCTTTGCATCCATAGCTGGATTGCAATCCTTTTCCACTTTCATCTGTACACCTGTATATCGTTGCAGAAGTATCACCTGTCAGCAGAACAGCATAGGAAGTACAGCCAGCAAAAGATGCTTTAAAGCAATATACGTTTGAGGATTCCGTCGCACTGATGCAATGCTGCGTCAC
>DYCW01000185.1 GCA_019417865.1 Ruminococcus sp.
ATTTTATACTATCTCTTTCATTATACGAAAAAGGGCGGTTTCCTTTGTAAAACAGGCGTAAAATAAATGTTAAGTTTTCAATTTTCCTGTTTTTTATTGTATAAAAAAACAAAAACTGCACGAAAAAGATCGTGCAGTTTGTAAGCAATAAACAAAAAATATAAACATTGAATAAATTTGAAATGAACCTGAAAACAGTGTTTTTATGGTTCTGCGTAGCCATTCGGATGATTTTTGTGCCATCTCCAGGCGTCGCCGATGATTTCCTCCAGGCTTGCGTGCTGTGGATTCCAGCCGAGTACATCCTTCGCCTTTTGACTGGAGGCAACCAGTCTTGCAGGGTCTCCGGCTCTTCTTGGAGATTCGATTGCTGGAATCGGATGACCGGTAACGGCTCTTGCTGTTTCGATCACTTCTCTTACAGAGTAGCCAATGCCATTGCCAAGATTGAAAATATTGCTTTCTCCGCCATTTTGCAGGTAATGAACAGCCAGAATATGTGCCTGTGCTAAGTCAGTAACATGGATATAATCCCGAATACAGGTGCCGTCTGGTGTGTCGTAATCTGTGCCGAAGATAGAAATGGCTTCTCGCTTGCCGTTTGGCACTTGCAGAATCAGCGGAATCAGGTGACTTTCCGGATTGTGTGCCTCACCGATGGTACCGGTCTGATCTGCACCGCAGGCATTGAAGTACCGCAGGGAAACATAACGCAAGCCGTGTGCCTTTGCGGTCCAATAGAACATCTTTTCCATTGCCAGTTTGGTTTCACCATAAGGATTGGTCGGACAAGTGCGGTCTGTTTCCAGAATCGGAATATGCTCCGGTTCCCCATAGGTTGCTGCGGTGGAGGAAAAGACAATCTGTTTCACATCATGTGCCACCATGGCTTCCAGCAGCACCTTTGTACCGCATAGATTGTTATCATAATATTTCAGCGGTAGGTTGACACTTTCGCCGACCAGAGAGCAGGCGGCAAAGTGAATGACAGCATCAATTTTCTCTTTTGTAAACAGGTCATCCAGGAATGCACGATCCCGAATATCCCCTTGATAGAAAGTAGCTCCTTCCGGTATAGCAGCACGGAAACCAGTCAGTAGGTTGTCTGCAACCACCACCTCTTCCCCGGCACGAATCAATTCCAGTGCAGTGTGAGAACCGATATAACCAGCTCCGCCGAATACTAAAATACGCATATTTTTCATCCTTTCCATTTTGTCAAAAATTATTTTTTATAAAAAGACGAAGAACCTCGTCCTTTTTTCGGTAATGTTTCATAAAAAGTCTGTTTGATTTGCAGCAAAGTGCGTAAATCTGAGAGAATGGCATATAAAATAGCACGATTTTCAAACTGACTGCGAGTTTCCGGCAGTTTTTGTTTCCGGTACTGTTCATGCAGACTATCCAATTTTGCAAGCAAGTCTATGGCATCATTCTCTTCATGATACTGGTCACTGACGGTTTGTAGATAGTTTGAAAGCGGTTTTGCCTGTTCGGGAATCAGCGTCAGCTTACCAATCTGCCGATATATGATATGCAGAATATCGCATTGTTCTCGTCGCATGATGAGATACCGCATAAAATACAAATCGTTTTCCAAATAGTGGTTGTGCATAAAGATGCGTGTTTCCCGTTCCATTTCTGTTAATAGCTGATTGGTTTTTGTAAAGCAGCTGCCATCATAGTTGGGATGTTCTGTTTTTAATACATGGACTGCCATTCTCTGTAAAATCTTTCGGATTTCATCATCCAGTTCAGCCTGCTTCTTTCGTATTTTGGGAAGATTATCCGGCATAAAGCCGTTGAGTAAAATGCCCAAACCGACCCCGACCAGCAGTAAGCCAATTTCATTTTTTAGTATGACAAATGACACGCCACCAGATGCCATGTAATGCGTTGCCAGAACTGTATTAACAGCAATGGAATCCTCCATGTGCAAGGCAAAGCAAATCAGCAGAAAAAGGAGGAAGAAGATTCCAAATGCCCATGGGGCAGTTCCAATCAGATGAAAAATTGGAAGGCAAAGTAGTGTCATAATACAGAATGCCAGCCCACGTCGCAGGGCACTGCTGCTGGTTTCCTGTCGGGTGTCCTGAATGGTCAGAAATGCAATGACGCCGGCAGAGGCAGCGTAGTCCAAATGCAGCAAACCAGCCAGCCACATGGCAAGTACCGCACCTACTGTCATTTTTCCGACTTTCAGCCACGGAATCCGTTGTAGAAATGTTCTCAATGTATTTTCTTTCTCTTTTCCTGCATCCATTCCATAAAGGTGGTATAATCTGGATAAGAAGCAATGGCACCGCTCTTTGTAATGCTGTAATTTGCATAGTAGACAGCGAATGTCAGCCATTCCCGAATCTCTTCTGGTTTGCAGGTTGCCAGCTGTGCCGCAGAAATATGATTTTTTGCAAGGCAGTACAGGTAAGAACCAATGATGGCATCTCCGGCACCGGTGGTATCTTTTACCCGTACTTCTGCATTTTCTACATGACAGGTGGTGTGCGGCGTTAAGATCATTGCCCCTTCCTTGCCCATCGAATAGAGTAGCATTTTGCAACCCTGATCAAACAGCCAGTCCGCAGCATCCAGAATGGCATGTTTTCCAGTGACAAAGAAACATTCTTCATCGGAAAGTTTGATTAGATCGGCATAGGGAAGAAATTCTCGTACTGTTTTCTGACAAGCTTCAGCAGAATTCCACAGCGGCAGACGGATGTTTGGGTCAAAACTGATGATGGCACCTTGTTTTTTTGCCATTTGCAAAACCGCTTTATGGGTTTCCTTCATTGGAGATTCTACCAGAGAAACAGAACAAAAATGTAAGATCCCTGTTTCCTCCAGCCATACTGGTTGAATTTGCTCTGACCGAAGCAGAAGGTCTGCACTGGGTTTCCGATAGAAGGAAAAATCCCGATTGCCGTCTGCCTTCAAAGATACAAATGC
>DYCW01000186.1 GCA_019417865.1 Ruminococcus sp.
ATAAAGGGCAATGATAAGAATGAAAACAGATTGATTCAAAATGTTGCAAAAAATATGTTGACAAACACGAATCGTTGCATTATAATAATTGTATCCGTTTCGTTGCAGTATATTCTTTTTACGCAACGATTTGTTTCCAATAACACCAATATAGAATGGGAGAAAAAATGATTGGTTCTATTATTTCGACCGGTTTTGAAACATATTTCTTATAAAAATAAAAGTGAAATGCTCTATCTAAAAACCACTATCCCTTTCTGCGAGCGGTCATCTGAAACAACACTGCCGAAAAAATCGGGATGGCAAACGAAAATCCAATCACCGTCAGCCAGAATGGCAATGACAGTGGCACAGTCGTAAAAATCAGCTGCAACGCCGGACTCTGTACCGCTGCCAACAGGACACCTGCTGAAATCAGCACCGCAGCCAGCAGCTTCCAGTTATTCCAAAGCGGAATGGAAAACAACGACTTTGTCTCCGACTTACACTCAAATACATGGATCAACTGCGACAGAATCAAGGTACAAAGTGCGGTGGTTCGTGCCATCTCCAGCGTACCGCCCAGCCGCAACGCTGTGGAAAAGGCACCTAAAGTGCACACACCAATCAATAACCCTCGAAACACAATCCGCTGTAACAAACCACCTGAAAAGAATGGTTCTTCCGGTTTCCGTGGCGGCTGCCGCATCGCATCCGGTTCTGGCTGTTCCATCCCCAGTGCAATCGCTGGTAAACCGTCTGTCACCAGATTCACCAGCAGCAGCTGAGTCGGCAGCAGAATCACCGGCATGCCCATGAGAATCCCCAATAACATTGTAATGACTTCGCCAATGTTGCAGGAGAGCAGATACCGCACAAATTTCCGGATATTTGCATAGATACAACGTCCCTGCTGCACCGCATAGACCAGAGTTGAGAGATTGTCATCCAACAAGACCACATCCGCTGCCTGTTTCGCAACCTCTGTGCCAGACTTCCCCATTGCAACACCAACATCTGCCTCTTTCAGTGCCGGTGCATCGTTGACCCCATCCCCTGTCATAGCGACAATGGCACCACGCTTCTGATACGCACGCACCAACCGCAGCTTATGTGCCGGATTCACTCTTGCAAATACAGCATACTCCTGGATACAGGCAGCAAGCTGTTCATCACTCAAGGCATCCAGTTCCTTTCCTGTCATTGCTTTTTTGCCATGCAGCAAGCCTGCCTGCTCTGCAATGGCAAGGGCAGTCTTTTTATGATCGCCGGTGATCATGACGGTTTGAATTTTCGCCAGCTCACAAGTATGAATCGCCTGTTTCGCCGATTCTCTCGGCGGATCTAACATCCCGCTCAGTCCAAGGAACACCAATTCCCCATCTTCTCCGTCCCGATAGGCAAACGCCAACACCCGCAAAGCCCGTTCCGACAGCGTATTGACGGCTTCCGTCACCTCTCTGCGGAAGGATTCTGTCAGAGAAATCACCGTTGTGCCATGCAGCAGCTGTGTACAATCCGGTAAAATGCGGTCAGCTGCCCCCTTGAGATACTGCCGTTCTCCGTCGTCATAGGCAACTGTGACACACATTTTTTTCGTTTCGCTGTCAAATGGTACAATTTTATGCAACGGATAACGTTGCTTGCAGCGTTCCCGTGTCAAACCGCCTTTCTCCGCTGCCAACAGCAGAGCCGTTTCCGTTGGGTCTCCAACTGGGTCGTGTCCGGCGGTGTGTTCTGCGGTGGTACAAAGCACGCAGCATTCCAGCAGGTTCTTCAACGCTGGACTGCTCTCTGCCCGAACTGCGGTTCCATGCAGCCGAATGCTATTGTCAACAGAAAAATGGGCATCGCTCGTGATAATATCTGTTACGGTCATATGATTTTCCGTAATCGTTCCCGTTTTATCCGCACACAACACCCCTGCACAGCCAAGTGTCTCCACACTGTGCAGGCGGTTCACAAGTGCCTGATGTTTCATCATCCGGCTGACCGCCAGTGCCAGTGCAATGGTCACGGTTGCTGGAAGCCCCTCTGGAATCGCAGCAATGGCAATCGTAATCCCTGTCATGAGCATATCAAAAATTGGCTCGCCACGCAGCACACCTGCCGCAAAAACCAAAATACAGACTGCAATACAAAGCAGTGCGACCACTTTTCCCAGTCCGGCAAGCCGCTTTTGCAGCGGTGTCTGCGGCGTTTCAATGCCATGCAGCAGGTCAGAAATCTGTCCCATCTGTGTGCGAATCCCCGTGGCAATCACACAAGCGGTGGCAGTGCCACGCAAGATTGCTGTCCCAGCATAAACAATATTTTTCTTATGCAGGGCGTTGTCCGTATCCTCCGGTGCCCCAGCCGTTTTAGAAACCGCAGCAGATTCTCCGGTTAAAACAGATTCATTGGCAGCAACACCACTTGCCGTCAGCAGAGCAGCATCCGCTGGTACACGGTCACCAGCTTCCAGACGAATGAGATCCCCCCGCACCAGTTCTGCTGCGGAAATCGTCTGCCATTTTCCGTTCCGACAAACAGCGGCTGTTGGTGCAGTCATCTGCCGCAGCGTTTCCAGCGTCTTTTCTGTCCGATATTCCTGTAAAAATCCAAGAATCGCATTGAGCAGGACAATTAAGATAATGGTAATGGCATCGGTCAGTTCCCCCAACAGAATGGAAACCGCTGTGGCTGCCAGTAAAATCATTACCATAACATCCCGAAACTGTCCCAAAAAGATACGAACAGGCTTTGGCTTTTGTGCCTCTGCCAGTACATTTTCACCATCCTGCCGCAAGCGGCTTTTTGCCTCTTGTTCGGTCAAACCTTGCATCGCATTTCCCTCCTGCACATCTTGTTGCATTTGATACAAGCATATGCAGACAAGGCTGCTGTTTATGTCTCCTTTTTCCGTATGAAAAAGAAAATAAAAACAGCCCCTGTTCAAAGAGACTGTTTTTCCATGGATATGATTTCATGATATATACCAGTATTATGCAATCGGATCTGTTGTGGCTTCTGTGGGTGGCAAATCTGTCTGCTCTTCCGGTAACATTTCTGTTTCTTCTACCATGTTCTCCTCCGGTAGTGTTTCCTCTGCTACGTCCATCTGCGGAACTGTGTTCACGATTTCCGACCAATCCGGATTTAACCCCGCAGATTGCCTTGCATAATACGTCAAAATGGCAACTGCATCTTCTACAGAAATTACACTGTCTCCATCCACATCAGATGCAATCATTGCCTTTGCATGCTGCATTGGCGATTCCGAAAAAATAGGATTCATACCAGCAGAACGCTTTGCATAATACGCCAGCACTGCGATAGCATCCTCTACATTTACTATACAGTTTCCATCCACATCCCCCTTCTCATAGGCAACATGCGTCACAGTGGTTTCTTTTGGCGGTGTCGTTGCCGTTAATGTGGTCGTAGAGGAAATCGTTGCAGTCGGCGTAGTGGGAAAAGTTGTTGTTTCTGCTGTCGTAGTGATTTTCTGTGTTGTAGTTCCTGTAGTGGTCACATCTGTCGTGGTTTCCAAAACATCTATAGTAATAGTCAACTTGTAAAATTTATTGTTTACGGTTGCACCGACCATGACACTCCCCTCAGAAACGGCTGTTACCAATCCGTTCTCATCTATTGTGGCAATGGACTCATCTGTCGACAACCAAAGGGGTTTTTCTGTTGTCCCCAACAAAAACAGCTGTAATGTGCCGCCAATTTGATGGATTTCCCGTACATTGTTGACCGTTGCCACATGTATGGTATCGGTGACCGTTGTTTTGACTGTGGTTACAGTCTGGCTGGAAACAGTCGTCTCCGTCTTAGTTGCAGTTGTAGTCGTACTGGTTGCTGATACGGTGGTTTGTTTACCAGGCATATTCTGTTCCCATTCCAACAGTGGGTAGCTGCCATTTACACCGCTGTAGGCATTTCCAAGCTGTTCCGCAAACACTATTTTTTGCATATCTGCTTTTTTCATGATGGTACAACTGTCGCTGTCCAATGTATTCTCGACAACACCAGAGAGATAATAACAGTTATCACAATGTGCCGCTGCTGCACCAACAATGCCACCAACCGTATTTGCACCAGTAATGCTGCCGATATTGTAGCAGTTGTCAAGTGCACCTTCATTATATTTTCCGACAATGCCGGCAGCTGCCTGTCCGCCTTTAATGCTGCCAGTATTATAACAGTTCTGAATTTCTCCATTGCTCTCTTCCCCAGCGATACCGCCACCGCATTTTTTGGAAGAAACTTTTCCGGTATTGCAGCTTTCTGCGATGGTCGCACAGAAGTTAATGCCTGCAATCCCACCGGCATCCATCGAAGCAGAAATAAATGCTTCATTGCTGCACTGCGAAACCACACCAAAATAGTTTGCACCGCAGATACCGCCTGCGGTATAATACCAAGAAGAAACAATGGCATCATTGTGGCAGTTTTGAATGGTGCCTCTGTAATTATAAGCACAAATACCGCCGGCATAGTCATCCGTACTGCTCAGATAACTTTTTTCCAGTTTTAGATTTTTCACAATTGCATCAGACGCAATTGCAGTAAATAGACCTTTTTTCCCGGCAGATTCTACATACAGACCAGAAATCGTATGATAATTTCCATCAAATGTTCCATGAAAAATACATTCATCAAAGATACCAATCGGCGTCCAGCTGTTCGCTGGTGTGACTTCATTTGTCTCCCATTTTTCCCAGTCCATCAGCTGATTCATCTGCAAATCCGCCTCCAGCGTAATGGTTACGCCTTCAAAATTGGTTCCGCTGTTCACCAGCTTTGCCAATCCGGCAAGTTCCGCTGCATTAGAGATAGAGAGTTCCGTTTCCCCCGTATGATACCAACCGGTATCCACATCTCCATTCCAGGCAGCAGAAGAAACAGAGAATCCAGCTGGCAAGCAAGCGATTGTCACCAAGCCCGTGACAAAAAAGGAAACCGCTCTCTTGCATAAAATCGTTCTTCTTTTTCCCATAC
>DYCW01000187.1 GCA_019417865.1 Ruminococcus sp.
GTGTACCACAGATCTCTAATCCCATTGCCTCCAGAATATGTGCTACACTATCGCCAACCGCTGGTGTTGGAGCAAGTGACAGATCTACAATGCCAAATTCAACGCCCAGCATCTGAGAAGCACGCTTTCCAACCAACTGCCCCATCCTGGTAATTTTAAATGCAGTTTTCTTGATGATATCTGCCAATTCATTAATAGAAGCATCTGGATATTTGGAAATCGTAGAGCGAACCACACCTGGACCAGAAACACCGACATTGATAACACAATCCGGCTCGCCAACTCCATGAAATGCACCAGCCATAAATGGATTGTCCTCTGGTGCATTGCAGAATACAACCAATTTAGACGGACCCACACACTGTCGGTCAGCAGTTAGCTTTGCAGATTCTAAAATGATTTCCCCCATCATTTTAATCGCATCCATATTGATACCACTCTTAGTAGAGCCAACATTGACAGAGGAACAAAGACGAGTCGTAACGTCCAATGCTTCTGGAATAGAACGAATCAATGCAATATCACCAGCACTGAATCCCTTATGTACCAGTGCGGAATAACCACCAATAAAATTGACCCCGCAAGTCTCTGCTGCACGCTGTAACGCTTCTGCAAATAAAACAGGATTGTCATTTGGGCAGGCAGCCGCCAGCATTGCAATTGGTGTAACAGCAATTCGTTTATTGATAATCGGTATACCGTATTCCTTTTCAATGGTTTCTCCAGTGGAAACCAGTTTTTCTGCTTTTCTGGTGATTTTATCATAGACTTTATCGCATGCCTTGTGAATATCAGGGTCAATACAGTCCAAGAGAGAGATTCCCATCGTAGTGGTACGAATATCGAGACACTCATCTTGAATCATACGAATGGTCTCCAGAATATCACCAGCATTAAACATTGTATTGTTCATGATTTTCTTGATTCCTTTCCTTAAATTCGATGCATAGCATTGAAAATATCCTCGTGCATGCAATGAACAGAAAGACCAAGTTCTCCCCCCAGTGCAGTCAGCTGATCACTCAATTTCGCAAAATCAGCTGTCATTTTGGAAATGTCCACCATCATAATCATAGCAAACATATCCTGCAACACACTCTGTGTCACTTCCAGTACATTTGCATGATATTCCGCACAAACGCCGCTCACTTTATGTAGAATACCGACATTATCTTTTCCGATTACCGTAATTACTGCTCTCATGATTTATGAATCCTCCAAATTACTTTTTCAACATATTCTTAAAACGTTCCATTGCCTCAATAGTAAGGTCACGGTCTCCAAAAGCGGTCAGACGAAACCATCCATCGCCGTTTTTGCCGAAACCTTCTCCTGGTGTACCGACAACAGCAATCTTATGCAGCATTTCATCAAAGAATTCCCAACTGGACATTTGATTTGGGCACTGAAACCAGATATAAGGTGAATTGATGCCACCGGTATATTGAATTCCCAATTCATCCATTGTGCGGCTGATAATAGCAGCATTTTCCTGATAATAAGCAATATTCTTCTGAATCTGTTTTCTGCCTTCTTCTGTGAAAACCGCAGCAGCTGCACACTGTACTGGATAAGATACGCCATTGAACTTGCTGCCCTGTCGTCTGCCCCAAAGTTGAGAGATGCTAACGGTTGTGCCATCTGAGGCAGTTACGGTCAATTCATTTGGAATAACCGTATAACCGCAACGCATACCAGTAAATCCAGCTGTTTTAGAAAGAGAACACATTTCGATTGCACAAGTTTTTGCACCTTCTACTTCAAAAATGCTGTGCGGAATATCTGGTTGTGTGATGAATGCTTCATATGCAGCATCATAAATAATGATAGCTTGATTTTGTTTTGCATAATCTATCCAGACCTTTAGCTGCTCTTTTGTATAAACAGAACCAGTCGGATTATTTGGAGAGCAAAGATAGATCAGATCTGCATGAATAGAAAAATCTGGCATTGCTGCAAAGCCGTTTTTTTCATTGGAATCGGCATAAATAATGGTTCTACCGCTCATTTTATTGGAATCTACAT
>DYCW01000188.1 GCA_019417865.1 Ruminococcus sp.
ATTTGATACAGTATCTATCCGCTGTACCGACAGACAGTCTCCATCCTGTGGGAAAACAGATTCAACGGATAAACCTCGTCCATCGAATCCACGTAAAAAACAAAACCACCCCTGCTTCCCAAAAAGCAAGGGCGGTTCTTTCATTTCATATTACAAGGTAAAAAGCGGTTATTCCATATCATTATAAATATCAGCATTTTCCAGATTCACATCTGCCTGTTCGCCACAATTTGCAAGGATTTGCAGCAATGCACTCTTTGGCAGTTTGGCATTTGCCAAATTGATGACCGCTTTATTTGCAGAGGCAGTTTCCTGCTTCCAGTCACTGTAATCATACGGCGGTAAAGCAGCATAGACACTTTCCGGCTGTACCGGCAAAATCTGCACGATCACATGTTCCGCTGCAATTTCCACTGTCACCGCTCCATCTGCATCCGTCTGCACCGGCAGAGCATAGACCCGCAGCAATGCACCATCTGCCGTCTTCCGGCTGTACTGCGGTTGATAATGTCCCTGTTCCAGTGCATAGGTTCTGGCATCTGCTGTTGTGGTCGCAATGGTGCAGCGTAAAATTTCTTCTTCTGCACTGCCAACCACTGCAAATCGAAGCACATAGTCTGTGAGCGGCAATTGTTGCAGCTGAGCGGTAATGACAGCCGATTCTGCTGCCCCATTCAGTTCCCAAACCTCCATCGGATCACCACTGGCGTCACTCATGGTCAGCAAACTGCAATGGGTTGCTGGTTTCTGATAAAATGCCTTTGCACAAAACAAAATTTCCTGTTCCATATTCTGCTCCTCTTTATCATCGGGAGCGGCTGCGTTCTGTGCAGACGCACGCAGCTGAATGGTGTGGTCGTCCACCAGAACGGCACGACCGCTTTTCAAAAGTCCTTTTGCTCTTCTCAAATAGGTGCTGCCGATAACCTGACCGGCGGCATCCTGTACCATTACGTTTTTTGGCATGGGTTTCTTCCCCTCTGGTATGAAATTCACCGTACTGTTTTTTATGATGGGTGTCTTCCCCAACGGCTGTTTTTAGTATAACAGAATCCAGAACATTTGTCAATACAATTTGAAAATGAATTTTATCCTCTGCTCTATTTTATCATTTCATCCGAATCCAATACAATCGTAAACGGACCGTCATTACAGAGCGAGACCTGCATATCTGCACCAAATCTCCCATGTTCCACGACCGGAACTGTCTCTG
>DYCW01000189.1 GCA_019417865.1 Ruminococcus sp.
TATAAGAGACAGGGTGTATCCAACCAAACACCCTGACCACCTGGTGTATTCACCTGATTGCCACGACGGCATTCACGAATGACAGTTGCAGCTGTAACGTCACGGGTTTCCAATGGATTCATAAATACTTCGCCCTTTACGTTTACGAGCTTTGCACCCAGAGAACGTACTTTTTCTGTTACCAATGCACCGAAAATTTGTTCTGGGAAAGCGGCACCAGTTGGGTGATACTGCAAAGTATACTGTTCACGCAGTGGTGCACCAACACGATATGCCAGTACCAAGCCATCTGCAGTGGCACCATAATGGTTAGAAGTTGGGAAGCCCTGATAGTGCATTCTGCCTGCACCACCGGTGGCAATGACAACGACCTTCGCCTTTGCGATCAAGATCTCACCCGTTTCCATATTCTGAAGAACTGCACCTGCACAGTGACCCTTGTCGTCCAGAATCAGTTCAATGGCAGAGGTAAAGTCAATAACTGGAATCTGACGGTTCAATACTTCATCCCGCAGGGTACGCATGATTTCTGCACCGGAGTAATCCTTGGCAGCGTGCATTCTCTTTCTGGAAGTACCGCCACCGTGTGTGGTAATCATGTTGCCTTCTTCGTCTTTATCGAACTCTACACCCAGTTTGTTCAGCCACTGAATACAATCCGGTGCTTCTGTTACCAACTTGTAAACCAGTTCCTTATCAGCTGCAAAGTGACCGCCACCAAACGCATCTAGGAAGTGCTGTGCCGGAGAATCATTTGGCTTATCGGCAGCCTGAATCCCACCTTCTGCCATCATGGTGTTGGCATCACCAATCCGTAGCTTGGTAACGACCATAACTTTCTGACCAGCTTCGTCTGCTTCAATGGCAGCAGATGCACCAGCACCGCCGCCGCCGATAATCAGAACATCTGTTTCATAATCTGGACAGGAAAGATCCGGCAAATTGTCTTTCAAACGGCTGTTTGACTGCAGCAGTTTTACCAGTTCCTTTGGTGCTTTTTCGCCCTTGTTAGGACCAACGCTCAGGACATCAAACTGATCTTCCCGATAATCCGGATGGTTTTCTTTCAGAACCTGTTCCTTTTCTTCTGCGGTCATTCTTCTCGGTTCCATCGCTGCGTTCTCTACTCTTGCAGCTTCTACCAGCTTAATGGATTCCAGCATTTCTTCTGTATACATTATGCCGCACCTCCTTACTTTTCAATCTCACGATTATTGTACATTTCACGGATTTCTGCATCAGACAGTGCCATGTTTGCACGAATTGCTTCTTCACACTTGCCAGAAGCAATTTCTTCTACACGATCTGCCAGATGACCACAAGCCGGAGCAATGTACTTACCGTTCAACCGTCTTGCCAGCATTGCAACCTGCGGATGAGAAATACCAGCTGGGCAACGGGAAGAACAACAGCCACACATAACACAATCGAAAGACTCTTCTGCACACTTGTCGTATTCTCCACGCTGTGCATAGGCAATGTACTGCATAACATTCAGTTCCTGTGTACAGCTGTTCGTACAGGAATTACAGCCAATACAAGCATAGATTTCTGGATACAGCTGCATCATAACCTGTTCTGTCGGCTTTACTTCTTCAATGTTATAGACTTCCTTAATGAGCGGATAGAATGGCAGCTGTGTCAGATACATACCTTCTTCCACCTGTGTGGAACATGCCAAACATACCTTCAGCTCTCTATCCCCTTTGATACGGTAAACCGTTGCACAAGCACCACAAAAACCATTCCGGCATCCACAGCCTCTGATCAGCTTATAACCGGCATATTCAAACGCTTTCATGATGGTCAGGCTTGCTGGAACCTTGTACTGTTTGCCCATAATGAAAACATTAACCATCTGTTCCATGTGAATTCTCCTTTTCCATTAATATTCATTCGGCAATGTAGACAGCTCATCAAAACGGAAAACTGGTCCATCCTTGCAGACATACTTGTTACCAATGTTGCAGCGACCACATTTTCCGATTGCACACTTCATACGCAGCTCCATTGTGGTATAAACCTGTGACTCCTGAAAGCCCAATTTCTTCAGACCGTCCAGTGTAAACTTGATCATAATGGGTGGACCGCAGATCAAAACTGTCCGACTCAAATCCGGTTTCAGTTCTTCTACAAAACTCGGAATAAAACCAACATGTCCATCCCAGCCTTCCTGCGGACGGTCAATGGTCAGATCCACTCTGACATTTTCATCAGTCTGCCACTCATTGAGGATTTCCTGATAATCCACCAAATCGTCAGCAGAACGAGACCCGTAGATAATGTGTACACTTCCGTAGTTTTCCTTCTTGTCTCGTACATAGTTGATCACGGAACGCAACGGTGCTAAGCCGATACCACCGGCGATGAACAGCAATTCTTTCCCTTTCAGTGCAGATTCTACCGGAAATCCGTTTCCATATGGTCCACGAATGGTAATTTGCTGCCCCACATCCATCATGTGCAGCCAACTGGTCAGACAGCCACACTTCTTGATGCTGAATTCCATAAATGCTTCATTGGTCGGTGAAGAAGTAATGGAGAACATACCTTCCCCAACGCCCGGAACAGACAGCATGGCACACTGACCCGGAATATGTTCAAACACCTTTTTGCCGTCTAATCCAACAACACGGAAAGTTTTTACATCCGGGGTATCAACACGAATGTCTGTTACCACACCGATCTTCGGAATTAAAGTTTCTGGTCTCATCCTTTTTATCCCTCCAGTGCTTTCATAACTTTCACGATGTTCATGGAAATCGGACAGCTTCTGAGGCATCTGCCACAGCCGACACAACCAAATACACCGTTATTATTTGCTGGGTAATATACCAGCTTATGCATAAATCGCTGACGGAATCGCTGCATTTGCGTCGGACGGGTATTCCCGTGTGCACACAAAGTAAAATCGGAATACATGCAACTATCCCAACAACGGAACCTCTGTACACCGTGACCGGTATCGTAGTCCCGAATATCATAACACTGGCAAGTCGGGCAGACAAAGGTACAAGTACCACATGCCAAACAGGATTCTGACAAAGCTTCCCACTTGTCAGAATTAAACAGTTCCATCAACTTGTCACCGCCAAACGATTCTGTGGAAAGATTGCCAAGCGGCAGCTTATCCAGAATGGCTTGCAACTTTTCTTTTTCGGTATCTGCAGCGTTATCATCTGCCGCTTCCAGCATAGAAAGAGATGCAAGGAATGTTTCTCCCTTTTCGGTATTTGCCTGCAGCAACAATTCACTGTCTGTCATCCAGCAAGCAACATCACCGCCGGGATTGGTTGCATCAATTCCAAATGCTTTACAGAAACAAGTTTCTGTCGGCTTTTTGCAGGAAAGCGTCATAATGATACCATGTTCCCGTCTGGATGCGTAATAGCTGTCCACTGGATCTGCCAAATAAACAGAATCCAGAATTTCAAAACTTTTTGCATCGCAAGCCCGCACGCCGAATACAACGAAATCCTCTGTTTCCTTCCGAATATCTTCTACTTCGATGTTCTTTCCAGCTACCTTAAAGGCAGCCAGTGTTTCCACCTGTGGGAAAAAGAAATCTTTCGCACTGCGAAGGGTATTGTACGCCTTGCTCATGACAGTTCCTTCTGTCCAGAGGCTGTACTCTGCACCCTTTGCACCATCAACCGGCAGATACAAACTCTTAGAAGCAGCAACAGCGGCAAAAAATTCATCCAGCTTTATCAGAGAAATTTTTTTCATTACTTGCTCGCCTCCTTTGTATAAACGATGCTCGGTTCACAGTCTTCCTGTGTGAAGTTTACCAGCGGTGCACGGCTTCCGACTTCTGCACCAGCCTGGTATTCGCCATAGCATTCATTCATTTCTTTGATGAACTTTCGGTTCAGCAGGTGCAGCGGAATATGCTGCGGACATACTCTGGAGCATTCGCCACAGTCCGTACATCTGCCGGCTACATGGAATGCACGAATAATATGGAACATATTTTCTTCAAAAGAATCTGCCGCCGCCTTCTGAGAAATACCAGACTTCGGATTATCGAAGACACACTTTTCACAGGTACAAGCTGGACAGATATTCCGGCAAGCATTGCAGCGAATACACTTAGAAAGTTCATTTCTCCAGAATGCAAACCGTTCATCCGGTG
>DYCW01000019.1 GCA_019417865.1 Ruminococcus sp.
CAAGCGAACAGCGTAGCGTTTTCGCCGGCATGGTTTGTGATTGGCAGGCAGTGGCAGAATGGATTGCTTGTCGAACGCACGGTATGTTTCTGTTATTGGATGTGTGAATGTCAACGAAAAGGACGATCCCAGTCTGTTTCTGCAAAAAATTAAAAACAGGACTGGAAAAATGCTTAAAACTATGGTATAATCAATAAAAAGGAGGATTTTTTATGACAAAACAAGAGACGGCATTGCGTGCCTGTGAGGTGTTGGAGGAGCAATATCCGGAATCCGTTTGTGCTTTGCAATATGAAAAACCGTATGAACTGTTGATTTCTGTGCGGCTTTCCGCACAGTGTACAGATGCACGGGTGAATATCGTTACAAAAACACTGTTCCAGCAGTATCCTACTTTGGAATCTTTTGCGAATGCCAATTTGGAGGAGTTGGAGCAGGCAGTAAAACCCTGTGGCTTCTATCACACAAAAGCCAAAAGCATCAAAGAAATGGCGATTCGTTTGCTCACCGTTTATCATGGCAGAATTCCCGATACGATGGAAGAACTGCTGACATTGCCAGGCGTTGGACGCAAAACGGCCAATTTAATTTTGGGCGATGTGTATGGACAGCCAGCTATTGTTACAGATACGCATTTTATTCGGATTATGGGGAGACTGGGTTTGACAGACCATAAAGAGCCGGAGAAAGTGGAACGAGATCTGCGACCACTGATTCCGCCGGAACGGTCTTCTGATTTTTGTCACCGTGTGGTGCAGTTCGGTCGGGATGTCTGCCGGGCAAGGAAACCACTCTGTAATGAATGTCCGATGGCAGGTTTCTGTCCATCTTGTCAAATACAGCAAATGAGCGGAAAAGATTGAAATTTGATACCCATAATGTGAAATTTAAAAAAAGAATTGACAAATACGAAGCAGTGTGTTATACTGATACTTGTATATTTACAGGAAAAGGCGGTAATCCGATGGGAATATTTAGTAAATTTTTTGGCTCTTACAGTACAAGAGAGCTTTCACGTATTGAACCAATAAAAGACAAAGTTCTGGCACTGGACGAAGAATATAAGGCATTGACCGATGCAGAACTGAAAGGAAAAACACAGGAATTTCGGGATCGGCTTGAAACTGGCGAGACATTGGATTCCATGATTCCGGAAGCACTGGCAACGGTTCGGGAGGCAGCAGACCGTGTACTGGGGAAGAAGCCGTTCCCGGTACAGTTGATTGGTGCCATTGTTCTGCACCAGGGAAGAATTGCGGAAATGAAGACTGGTGAAGGGAAAACGCTGGTTGCCTGTGTGGCTTCCTATTTGAATGCACTGCCGGGCAAGGGTGTGCATGTTGTAACCGTAAATGACTATCTGGCAAAAACACAGTCTGACGAAATGGGGAAAGTACTGCGGTTTTTAGGTCTGACAGTCGGTTGTATTCTGCATGGTCTGACCAACGATGAACGGCGTGCAGCTTATGCATGTGATGTTACATATGGTACAAATAACGAATTGGGTTTTGATTATTTACGTGATAACATGGTCATCTATAAGAAGGACAAGGTACAGCGGGAGCATAACTTTGCCATCGTCGATGAGGTAGACTCCATTCTGATTGATGAGGCAAGAACGCCGTTGATCATTTCCGGTCGTGGTGACAAATCTACTTCCCTGTATGGTGTTGTAGATAAGTTTGCAAAAATTTTAACACCGACTATGGTGGTTGAAATGGACAGCAAGCAGGATCAGGAAGATGCCAATGAAAATGCCGATTATATCATTGATGAAAAGGCAAAAACAGCAACCATTACCCGCCGTGGTATCAAGAAGGCAGAAGATTATTTTGCGATTGATAACCTGATGGCGCCGGAAAATATGACATTGCTGCATCATATCAATCAGGCATTGAAGGCAAATGGTGTCATGCGGAAGGATATTGACTATATTGTAGAAAATGAAGAGGTTGTCATCATTGATGAATTTACCGGCCGTAAGATGCTGGGGAGACGATTTAACGATGGTCTGCACCAGGCGATTGAAGCAAAAGAAGGCGTAAAGGTCATGCGGGAGTCCAAGACTTTGGCAACCATTACCTTTCAGAATTATTTCCGTTTGTATAATAAGCTCTCTGGTATGACAGGTACAGCGATGACGGAGGAAGATGAATTCCGTGAAATCTATAAGCTGGATGTCATTGCTGTGCCAACCAATAAACCAGTACAGAGAGTGGATCATAATGATTTGGTTTACCGGACAGAAGCAGCCAAGTATAGAGCCATTATTGAACAGATCATTGCGTGTCATGAAAAAGGACAGCCAGTACTGGTTGGTACAATTTCCATTGAAAAGTCGGAGCTGCTCTCTGCAATGCTGAAGAAGAAGGGCATTCCGCATGAAGTTCTGAATGCAAAATACCATGCAAAGGAAGCGGAAATTGTCGCACAGGCTGGTAAGTTGGGGGCTGTGACCATCGCTACCAATATGGCGGGACGTGGTACGGATATTATGCTTGGCGGTAATGCAGAATTTCTGGCTCGTGCAGAAATGCGGAAAAAGGAATATCCAGAGGATATTATCAATGAAGCAATTGGGTATGCCGATACAGATAATGAAGAAGTATTGGCAGCCAGAGAAGAATACCAGGCACTTTACCGGAAGTTTGGTGCAGAGGTAAAGGAAAAGGCCGTTGCTGTGAAGGAAGCAGGCGGTCTGTACATTCTGGGTACGGAACGGCATGAATCCAGAAGAATTGACAATCAGTTGCGAGGTCGTTCCGGTCGTCAGGGTGACGAAGGCGAAAGCCGATTCTTCCTGTCCGTAGAGGATGACTTGATGCGGGTATTTGCTGGCGACCGTTTGGAAAACCTGATGCGGACATTAAATGTTGATGAAAATACACCGATTGAAAGCAAATCTCTGTCGAAGATTATTGAATCCTCTCAGAAGAAGGTAGAAGGCAGAAACTTCAGTATTCGTAAGAATGTTCTGAACTACGACGATGTTATGAATACGCAGCGTGAGATCATTTATAAGGAACGGCAGCAAGTACTGGACGGCGAAGATCTCCACGACAGCATTCTCAAGATGATCGAAGAGTTGATCAGTGATACCGTGAAGCAGTACATCAGCGAAGAAGTCATTGATCGGGAACAGTGGAATCTGGTGGGTCTGCGTGACCACTTCCTTGGTTGGATTACAGATGAGAATGACTTGCAGTATGAGGGCGAAGAGCTGGAGAAGTTGACTGTGGAACAGCTGGTGGAAACCCTGACCGAAAAGGCAAAGACACTCTATGCGGCACGAGAAGAGCAGTACGGTTCTGATGTCATTCGGGAACTGGAGCGTGTTGTTATGCTGAAGGTAGTGGATACCAAGTGGATGGCACACATCGATGATATGAGCGAACTGAAGAAGGGAATCGGACTTCGTGCATATGGACAGCAAAATCCGGTTGTCGAATACCGGTATGAAGGCTTTGAAATGTTCGATGCCATGGTGGCTTCCATTAAGGAGGATACGATTCGGATGCTGCTGACAATGCAGTTGCAGCAGAATAAGGCACCGGAACGGGAACAGGTTTCCAAGCCGGATGCACCGAATGCAGGTTCCGGCGATGGCAGTTTTGGCAATCAGAGAAGGAATCCGGAACGGGCTGCCAAGAAGAAAAAACAGCAGGACAAGGCATAAAAATTGTATCTATATCAGTCTGCTTGCCCTTTAGACGATGAATAACAACTGATGTTCGTGCAAAAGAAAAACGGGGATAGGGAGAATACGACAATGATGCGTGATGCGGAGAAAACCATAGGAAATTTGATTGATAAACAGAATGTTTCTTTTATCGCTTCTGTTTCTGAGGAAGGGTTTCCAAACATGAAAGCCATGCTGCCGCCTCGTAAGCGAGAAGGCATAAAAGTATTTTACTTTACCACAAATACATCTTCTATGCGGGTAGCACAATATAGAAAAAACTCGAATGCCAGTATTTATTTTTATGATAAACGTTTCTTCAGGGGTGTTATGCTGATTGGAAAAATGGAAGTACTGGAGGATGCCGACAGTAAGCAGATGATTTGGAGAGAGGGGGATACCATGTATTATCCTCAAGGTGTAACAGATCCTGATTATTGTGTTTTAAAATTTACAGCACATAGTGGGCGTTATTATGCCAATTTCAAATCGGAGTGTTTTGGAATAAAATGAAATAGATAGGAATGAAACAATCAACATGAGCTGTTTGGGCAATCTCATTTGGTTTCTCGTGGGCGGTTTCTGGCAGGGGCTTTCTTGGCTGCTTGCCGGCATATTGTGGTGCATTACCATCATTGGGATTCCCATCGGTTTGCAATGCTTTAAATTCGCCTCACTTGCTTTTTTTCCCTTTGGGAAAGAAGTCCGCTACGGTGGCGGTGCGGTTTCTACGATTGCCAATCTCATTTGGCTGCTTGTCAGCGGCATTCCGCTGGCGATTGTTGCAGTTTTGGATGGTTTAGTATTGTGTATTACCATTGTTGGTATTCCATTTGGCTTGCAGTGCTTTAAAATGGCAAAGCTTGCACTGATGCCGTTTGGTGCAGAAATCGTATCTTGATGCAGAAACTGCAAAACAACTGGGTGCAGGAAAAGTCATTGTATCATTAACAAAGAAAGGGGCGTGACAGCAATGGCACGCCCCTTTTTCAGAGACAAAAAATCAATAGAAATGAGGAATACAATGGAAACAGGTTATGAGGCATTTTCTTTTTATTATGACCAGCTGACAGAAAATGTACACTATCCCCAGCGGGCAGCCTATTTTAACCGGCTGATTCGACAGTACCAGCAGGCAGACGGTATGGTATTGCTAGATCTTGCATGCGGTACGGGCAGTTTATCGGAAGAAATGGCGAAATTGGGGTATGATGTACTTGGCGTGGATTATTCCTATGGAATGCTGAATCAAGCTGTACAGAAAAAATTGGAGCATAACTTGCCAATTCAGTATATTTGTCAGGATATGCGACAGCTGGAACTTTACGGAACGGTAGATGCCACCATTTGTGCACTGGATAGTTTGAATCATCTGGATTCCTTTGCGGATGTAAAAACAGTGTTCCGGCAGGTTGCCGCTGTGACAGAATCAGGGGGATTGTTTATATTTGACATGAATACACCCTATAAGCATCGGGAAGTGTTGGGTGAACAAATTTATTTGTATGATACAGATGATGTATATTGTGTTTGGGAAAACCACTATGAAGAACTGGACAATCAAGTGACCATTCAGCTGCATTTCTTTGCAAGGCAGGCGGATGACACCTATCTTCGTTCAGATGAAACCATGACAGAGCGTGCGTATCCTTCGGAACAGGTAACAGCGGCTTTGCAGGAAGCTGGATTTCAGGTTCTGGCGTGTTATCATGCGGATACAGAAGAGCCGTTGCAGGCAGACAGTCAGAGAATGGTATTTGTGGCACGAAAAGAAAAGGAGTAAAAGAGAATGGCAATTTTAAAACGGGCAATTTCTAAAAATGCAGCAGTAGTGTCCTGTGCACTGGATGCAACAGATATGGTGGCAGAAATCGAACGGATTCATCAAACTTCTGCGGTGGTAACAGCGGGATTGGGACGGCTTGCCATTGCTGCCAGTATGATGGGATATGGTTTAAAGGGGATGAAAGATTCTGTTACCCTGCGGATAGACGGCGGTGGCCCTGCTGGTCAACTAGTTGCCGTGGCAGACAGCCATGGTAATGTCAAGTGTGATGTGGAGCATCCGATTGTAGAATTGCCGCTAAATGCCTATGGAAAACTGGATGTCGGCGGTGCGGTTGGAAAAAACGGTATGCTGTCTGTTGTGAAAGATTTGGGTTTGAAGGAACCGTATGTCGGCATGTGTCCCTTGGTGTCTGGTGAAATTGCAGAGGATATTGCAAGCTATTATGCCACCAGTGAACAGACACCAACCGTCTGTGGATTGGGTGTGTTGGTCAATCCAGACTTGCATGTAAAAGCAGCCGGCGGTTATTTGATTCAGGTACTGCCGTTCGCAGAAGATGCTTGCATTGACCAGTTGGAAAAAAATATTCAGGATTTGCCGCACGTAACAAAGATGCTGACGGATGGCATGACACCAGAACAAATTGCTCTGCGTCTGTTGGATGGGTTAGAGCCGAACCTATTAGACGAGGCAACGGTATCCTATCACTGTGATTGTAGCCAGGAGCGAACAGAAAAGGTATTGATTAGTCTTGGCAGGGAAGAGCTGGAGAGGATGGCAGCAGATGGGGAAGATATTACAGTGACCTGCCACTTCTGTCATAAACAATATTCGTTTACACCAGATGCTTTGCAGGAACTGGCAGAGAAAAAATAATAATAGTATGGAAAAACAAGAAGCATTACAGCGATATTTTGGACACGCTTCCTTTCGAGCCGGACAGGAAGAAGTGATTGATGCCATTTTGCAGGGACGGGATGTACTGGGAATTATGCCAACTGGTGCTGGAAAATCAGTCTGTTATCAGCTTTCTGCCATGTTGCTTTCCGGGTTGACCATTGTCATCTCTCCCTTGATTTCTCTGATGAAAGATCAAGTGGATAGTTTATTGCAAGTGGGGATTCCGGCTGCTTATATCAACAGCAGCATGACATTGGAAGACTACCAAATGGTTATGTTTCAGGCTCGGCAAGGGAGATACCGCATTTTATATGTTGCACCGGAACGTCTGCAAACAGAGAGCTTCCTGGCATTTGCTGCACGGGCATCTATTCAAATGGTAACAGTGGACGAAGCCCATTGTGTTTCGCAGTGGGGACAGGATTTCCGTCAGAGTTATCTGGGGATTGCGGAGTTTTTACAAATGCTGCCGAACCGCCCGATTGTGAGTGCCTTTACGGCAACTGCAACGAAACAGGTGAGTTCTGATATTTGCCGCCTGTTGCAACTGCAAAATCCATTTCAGATTACCACGGGCTTTGACCGGAAGAATCTGTATTTTGCCGTGCAAAATCCGAGAAATAAGGAAAATGCTCTACTGGAAATTTTACAGGAACGGCGGGGGAAGAGCGGCATTGTCTATTGTCTGGCGAGAAAGACAGTAGAGGAATTGTGTGAGATGCTCTGTGAAAAGGGGTTCCCCGCAACTCGTTATCATGCTGGTTTGCCGCAGGCGGAGCGTGCTGCGAATCAGGAGGATTTTCTATTTGACCGTAAGTCCATTATGGTTGCGACCAATGCCTTTGGCATGGGGATTGATAAGTCCAATGTTTCCTTTGTGGTGCATTATAACATGCCGAAGGATTTGGAGAGTTATTATCAGGAAGCGGGTCGTGCTGGACGGGATGGAGAACCGGCAGACTGTATTCTGCTCTACAGCGGTCGGGATGTGCGTACGAATACCTTTTTGATTGAGCAGGCACGGGAAGTATCTGATTTACAGGATTTTCAGCAGCGGGAACAGTGGATTGCACGCAGTAAGGAGCGTTTGAAGTCCATGACGATTTATGCAACGATGACAGATTGTCTGCGGTCGTATATGCTGCGGTATTTCGGAGAGCGTTCTCCACAATGCTGCGGACATTGTTCCAATTGTCAGGGAACATTTGAAACAAAGGATATTACGTTAGAGGCAAAGAAAATTATCTCTTGTGTTTACCGTGGCTTGCAGCATCATTATCATTTAAGCCGAACGATGACAGCAGACATTTTGATTGGCAGTGAGAGGCAAATTATTTTAGAAATGCGGCTGAATCAGCTTTCTACTTATGGCATTATGCGGGATTGTACGGCTCGGCAGGTGGTACAAATGATTGATGCCCTATTGGATATGCATATTCTAGTATTGCAGCCCTATAAAGATTATCAGATGTTACAGATCACACAAGCGGCTGCCGAAGTAATTCGTGGGAAACAGAAGGTAGAGTGGAAAAAGCGAAAAGAGGAAAAGCGTGTCTGGGTACAGGAATCGGTATCCCCCTCTGCTGGAGTCGAAGAAGCCTTGTTTCAGCGATTGTCAGATTTGCGTACAAAGCTGGCAGAGGAGGAAAATGTGCCGGCGTATATTGTCTTTTCCAATGCTTCCTTACGGGATATGTGCCGCAAAAAGCCAAAGAATATGGAAGCGTTTCGGCGGATTGCTGGCGTGGGCGTTATTAAGTCGCAGAAATACGGCATGACGTTTATGAAAGAGATTGCCGCCTATTGTGCAGAGCAGACAAGCCGAACATGATATGAATCTGAAATCCATTTTCTGTTAGAATGTAAGAGATTAGGAGAAGAGTGATTTATGTCTCGTATTGATAGAGATGCGTGTACAGTGTTGGATATTGAGTGGTATGGGAGCGACCGAAAGGGCAATATGGGTGTATTTTGCAGTGGTGGTGTAGGGAATGTACCAGAGTTTGTATGTCAAAATGCGGAAGAAACAGATTTGCTGATCAAATGGTTTGATCAGTTGGAGAAAAGTACAAGAGGTCTTGTTCATCATAAAATGGCAGGTTATGCCGTTCAAGTTGCGAAAGTATTTTCAGAGAAGGGATTATATTACTTTGATTCGGATGATGGAACAAAATTCGGTGAATGCAATTGCAATGCATATTACACAAAAGTGGCATCTCCTGAGATACCGCTTAAATACGATTGTTTGCCGGCGGAAGTCAAGGTATGGCTGTCATCTCATTTTCTGGACGTTGACGATTTTGCACGGACAGAATCGGTATGTGTTCCACATGCTTATGCAGAATATTGCAATCAAACCTATGTTTTTACAGAGATTGTGGAAATGAATCCAGATAAAATATGTTTTCGTGATGGAACAGAATTGTTGTTTGCGGATTTTATGAAAGGACATTCCTATGTCGCAGACAGAAATATTCTTGCTGTCCCGCCGTCTTTTTGGTTTATCAATGAAGAAAAACAGATCAGAATTTCTTTCCCAAAGCGAATATTATTTTGGAAAGGAAAAAATAGAACTGCATTTCATCATTTTCAAAAGAAATTATTGGAATTTGGTTATACGACGAGAGATCTTAGTTGATGAAAAAAGAAAGGAACATAATGGGTTATGTCTGAAAAAGAAAAATTTGAAAACGAATTTGAGCAAGAAATCATGGATTTATTGGTTTTAACAAAAACCTCTACCGGTGGCGGTGCAGTTGTTGGTGATTTTATTCGACCTGTGGTGTATTTTATTGCTTCTGTTAATCTACAGACCGGCGAATTTTCCCATGAATCGGGTGTTTTGACGTGGATGGCAAAAAGAAAGGAAGAAAACTGGGGATATGATTTCCAATCGTTTGAGATTTATCACATTCGAGCCAGAAAAAGCATGCCGATGCCATTGAAAGCTGGGCAATCAACAGCATGGAATCACCGTTATTTGGTCGTTCAATTGGTGGAAAAACAAATAGCCCATCCACAGTTGGATGCGATTCGAGAACATTTGAAACAGCCGGTTATCATAGAAGATGCAATCGGGAAATTGATACTCGACCGAAAGTTTTCCTGTTTTGAAGGTGATGTGGATTGGTTGGGGACATCGTGCGATGTCGCTTTGAATACCGATGTGGAAGATGGGGAAACAGCGGAAAAGGCACTGGATACGTTGCATATGCTGTATGCAGATTTGAAAAATTGGGATCATCGTTTTCGAGCTTATGCAGCAGAAAAATTGGTAGAAGGTGCAAATGACTGGCTACAGGATGAATTGGAAGAGGGAGAAGAAGCAGACCCAATTACAGAAGAGGACTTTGCAAGGAGAATCGTCATTAGCATGATTGCCATAGAAGCAGATGGAAGTATAACGGTTTATTACAATGATGATGACATGTTCTGGGGGCATACTGTTGTTGTATATACAGATCAAAATGGGGGCATGAAAGATGCAGATATTGCTGGATAAAATTATTTTAATTTGTGAAATGACTTAATTGTAGGGGTTGAAATGCTTAAAAAAATAAAGAACATTTTGAAAGTGATTTTTCTGTGCGTGTGGGGCAGTGTCTGGCTTGCAATACATTTTTGTCTCTTTTTTGCAGAGAATTCGCAAGGATACATAATGGGGCTGCTTATTTTATTATGGTGGGTGCTTACCATTGCTGTCCTCAATGTCCATTATAAAATATCGGAGCATAAACGAGAGAAGGAGAGAGCACAGTATCGGGAAAAGTATGTTTCTGACCTTGTCATAGAAGATGAAAAGTATGGAAGAATGGTCTTTGCGTTGGATTCCTATATCAATCAAATCAGTGCTGCCGGAACGATTCTTCCAAAATTTGAAATTGAAAACATTGATATTGATGAAATCATAGTCAATGAATATGATGAGAAAAAGAAAGACGTAATTTTTAGGGAGGTGGATCATATTTATGAACATGCAGAAGAAATTGTAGATGCATGTTGTAAAATGGTAAAAGAATGCTATGATGATGAAGATATCAGGGATGCAGATGGAAATCTGATCCGCATAGAATCCATAAAAAAGATGCTTTCTTTATCCTATATGAAAATCAAGTGCAATCGGGAAGATACCTGTATGATTGTTCTGCAAGGCGGTATGAAGAATGATATTGCAGATCACATAGCAGAACATGGTGTAACGGTATGCATAGACTGTAGCACATGGGAATATGAATGCTATTCCGGCTGAAAAATAGAAATTCCAGTTTTATACATTTGAAAACAATTTGTTTCAGTTTTTGGTAAAAATATGGAGGAAATCAAATGGTATTACTCGTTATTGATGCACAGAAGATGATTGTCAATCAAAAACTACATTGTTTTGATAAATTCGTTTCCAATGTAAAAGCGTTGATTCAGACTGCAAGAGAAAATGCCATAGAAGTGGTCTATGTAAGGCATGATGATGGAGCTGGTCAGGCATTGACCAAAGGGACGGATGGTTTTGAAATTTATGATGTGTTTCAACCGCTTATTGGAGAAAAGATATATGATAAGACAGCAAATAGTGCATTCCATGGAACGGGATTGCTGGATTATCTGCATTCTATTGGCGAAACAGAATTGATTATAGCAGGGTTGCAAACAGATTATTGCATAGATGCAACCATAAAATGTGGATTTGAACACGGTTTCAAAATGATTGTGCCCGCATATGCAAATTCCACATTTGATAATGCATTTATGACAGCAGCAAACAGCTATCGGTACTATAATGATTTTATGTGGAATGGAAGGTATGCAGAATGCATTTCTCTTGAAGATACGCTCCATAGGATGAAACAATCTGCTCTTGTTTCGTTTACATAATTGAAATGAACGGAGGTAGTATGAGCAATATCATTCGATTGGATTCGTCTTCGCCAGTGGATACATGGTTGGAAATGCAGAATGGATTAACGGACGTATTGATCAACACGATTTTATTAAGTGGTTCCTTGTTAGCAAAAACAATAGATGAGAAAAGATTAATTGTATGGCTTGCAGAAAAAGATCAGACACTTGGAAGAGGCACGATTGGATTTGATGTTTGCAATATGCCTTGGAATCCAAATACATTTTATGAAAACAAGAAATTTATGCTGAAAGTAATACAAGAAGCTGAAAATAAATTAGGGTGGGAAAAACTTGAATACGAACCAAATGTAGAATTATTAATTCCCTGTCTAAAAAAATTTGCTTCTTTTATTTCCAACATCAATATAAGTCATGTTGATGCTAATATATTGAAGGATTGGCTTGCACTTGCTGATGAAAATGACCCCGTCAATTGTAATTTTCCTCGTTGTGAAAAGCATCATACGCTGCTTACTTTTCTTGGTTGTCAACTTTGTAATTGTTAAATGCTAATGAAAAGGTTTCTTGTCAGTTGTTGTGGTGAAAAAAAGAGTGATATCCATTTTTATGTTTGGTATAAAATCGTTTTCTGTTTCATATAGATAAGAAGAGCAATCATCAGGAAGGTTCAGGAGAATTTTTCTTGACGTTTCGTCAAAATGTAAAAAGTTTTACAAATTTGCAGAAACCCCTTGCATTTTTTCTGCACATATTGTATAATAGTCTTACAGCAATGCAGAGGCGTTGCCGGAATATAACCGCTCTTTCGGGAGCAGACAGGAGGACAGCAATGTCGGAAGAAAGAAACGAATTTACACCGGATCTGTTTACACTGGAAGATGAGGACGGGAACGAAAAGGTATTTGAGTTGCTGGATGTCATGGAGTATCAGGACGATACATACTACGCACTCGTACCATATTATGGTGAGGATGAAGAAGCACTCTTAGAAGATGACGGCGAATTTGTGATTCTGAAAAGCGAGAACGTAGATGGCGAAGATATGCTGGTTTCGATTGAAGAGGATGCAGAGTATGAGAAAATCGGCAATCTGTTTCTGGAGCGTCTGAACGAAATCTATGATGAGGATGAGGAAGAAGACGAGGAATAGGCAGAATCTGGAATAAATTTTTTTGAAAAAGGAATTGATTTTTTCAGAAAGACGTGTTATACTATAGTTAAGAGAAATATAACTGCCTTGTTGCAGTTTGCACTTGCGTGACAATGTGGTTTTTATAATCCAACACTTTTTAAAAGGGAATTTAGCTCCGGATTTGGATTGCAGACCTCCCGCTTCGGCGGACGAAGGGAGCGTGAAGAATTTGGGCGGATACCCACCTGGCTTTTTAGCTTGGTTTTATTCGCCGCATGACGGCAGGGCGGTTTATTTTTCTTCATAAAAATGACAGCAGAACAGTTTGAGCAAACAAACGATTCTGCTGTTTTTGTTTTTATTTTTCGGATACACATTGTAAAATGATAGTAACGATATCCTCCATGGGTTCTTTACATCCTTGATGCAACCATTCTTGAATGACTGCAAGAATTCCATGGATATAAAATTTGATTAAATATTTTCTTTTTGCAACGGGGATCTTTCGCTTTTCCATAGCGGGATCAAAAAAGTTTTCAAATAAATATGTAAATGTTTTTTCAGATTCAAATTTTATATTTTTATGCAAGA
>DYCW01000190.1 GCA_019417865.1 Ruminococcus sp.
TCATCGAAGGTGTCGGCTATCGTGCTGCAAAGAAGGGCAAGGAAGTCGTACTGAGCGTGGGATTCTCCCATCCGGTGAATGTTCCGGAAACCGATGCCATCAAGCTGGATGTACCGCAGCCGAATACCATCGTTGTCAGCGGAATCGACAAGCAGGCAGTTGGTCAGTATGCAGCGGAAATTCGGGAAAAGCGTCCGCCAGAGCCGTATAAGGGCAAGGGCATCCGCTATGAAAATGAACACATTATCCGCAAGGAAGGAAAAGCCGGCAAGGGTAAAAAGTAATTGAAAGGAGTTAAATTGCTATGATTAAAAAGGCAGACAGCAATAAAGCCAGAGCAAAAAGACACGCAAGAGTTCGTGCGAAGATTTCCGGTACTCCTGAACGTCCTCGCCTGAATGTATATCGTTCCACAAAGCACATCTATGCACAGGTGATCGACGATGTAAACGGTGTTACCCTGGCATCTGCATCCAGCATGGATAAGGATTTTGAAGGCACTGGCGGCAACACAGAAGCTGCTCGTAAGGTTGGCACCATGATCGCAGAACGTGCACTCGCAAAGAACATCACAGAAGTCGTATTTGACAGAGGCGGTTACCTCTATCACGGCAGAGTGAAGGAACTCGCAGACGGTGCCCGTGAAGGCGGACTGAAATTCTAAGGAGGGATTACTTTGGCAAAAATTGATCCGAACAGCTTGGAACTGACCGAAAAGGTCGTTTCGATCAATCGCGTATCTAAGACCGTAAAGGGCGGCCGTATCATGAAGTTCTCCGCACTCGTTGTAGTCGGCGACGGCAACGGTACGATCGGGTTCGGTCTGGGCAAGTCCGGTGAAGTTCCGGATGCAATCCGCAAGGGCATTGAGGACGCAAAGAAGAACCTCATCAAAATTCCGCTGAAGGGGACGACCATTCCGCACGAAATCATCGGCAAATTCGGTGCCGGCAGCGTGCTGATGAAGCCGGCTGCACCGGGTACTGGTGTAATCGCAGGCGGTCCGGTTCGTGCCGTGATTGAAGTGGCAGGTATTAAGGACATTCGTACCAAGTCCCTGCGTTCCAACAATCCGTGCAACGTTGTACGGGCAACCATCAACGGTTTGGCATCTTGTGCAACCGCAGCTGAGGTTGCTGAAATGAGAGGCAAGTCAGTTAAGGAAATTTTAGGTTAAGGAGGGTGCATCATGGCAAAGCAAATCAAGCTGGTAAAGAGCCTGTCCGGTCGGAAAAAGGATCAGGTTGCAACCGCAAATTCGCTGGGTCTGAAGAAGATCGGCGACGTTACCGTACAGCCGGAAAATGCGGCAACCCTCGGTAAGATTCAGAAGATCTCACACCTCGTTGAGGTGCAGGAAGCATAAACAAGGAGGTGCAGTAGGATGAAACTTCACGAATTATCACCGGCAGCAGGTTCGGTAAAGGACGTAAAGAGAGTTGGCCGTGGTCACGGTTCCGGAAACGGTAAAACCGCTGGTAAGGGTCATAAGGGTCAGAACGCAAGAAGCGGCGGCGGCGTTAGAATCGGTTTTGAAGGCGGTCAGATGCCGATCGCAAGAAGAATTCCGAAGAGAGGCTTTAAGAATATCTTCGGTACAGATTATGCTATTGTAAATGTGGCAGATCTGAATCAGTTTGCAGAAGGTACCGTTGTAGACACAGAGCTGCTGATGGCAACCGGTCTGGTAAAGAAGGTTTGTGCAGGCGTTAAGGTGCTCGGCAACGGCGAATTGACAACAAAGCTGACCGTAAAGGCTGCAAAATTCTCTAAGAGTGCAGTTGAAAAAATTGAAAAGGCTGGCGGAAAAGCTGAGGTGATGTAATGTGTTTAAAACGCTGAGAGATGCTTGGAGTATCAAGGACATTCGCAAGAAGCTTTTGTACACATTATTCATGATCATCATCTTCCGTCTCGGTTGTTCTCTTGTTGTTCCGTTTTTGGATACGACAGTGGTTGCCGATTGGATGAGCCAAAAGGCAACAAATGGTAACTTCCTCGAATATTTGGACATTTTAACAGGTGGTGCACTTTCCCAGGCAACCATCTTTTCCCTGTCCATTACCCCATATATCAATGCGTCCATTATTATGCAGCTGCTTACTTATGCACTGCCGCCGTTGGAACGGCTGCGGGATGAGGGCGAAGAAGGGCAGAAAAAGCTGAACAAAATCACAGCCATTGTGGCGTTGGCGTTGGCGGTTTTCATGTCCGTTGCATATTATTTGACGCTGAAAAACAGCATGGAAGCGGTAACAACATATGATTCCAAGGCCGCTAATATTTTTGTGGCATGCATCATTATTTTGAGCTTTATCGCTGGTACTTGTATTGTTGTCTGGATGGGTAACCGGATTAATGATAAGGGTATCGGCAATGGAATTTCCATGTTGTTGTTTGCTGGTATTTTGGCACGGTTCCCCACTATGCTCGGCACATTGGTGGAACTTACCAGAGAAAACCCACAGCGGTATTTCTTTGAATCCCTGGCGGTTCTGGTGATCTTCATTGCAATGATTACCTTCATTGTCTTCATGAATAACTCTGAACGCCGGATTCCGATTCAGTATGCAAAACGTGTGGTTGGCAGAAAGCAGTATGGCGGTCAGTCCACCCACATTCCAGTTAAAGTTTGTATGAGCGGTGTTATGCCGATCATCTTCGCAATGTCTTTTATGTCTCTGCCGAGTACGATCGAGCTGTTTAAGCCGATGTATGATGATCCGACTGGCGGCTGGCAGAAGTTCTATAATGGATTTATCAGCTTCTTCCATACCAACAGCTGGGGTTATGCGGCAATCTACTTCATTCTGATTATTGCATTTAACTACTTCTATGTATCGATGCAGTACAATCCGATTGAAATTGCAAATAACCTGCGGCAGAGCAACGGCGGCATTCCAGGCATTCGGCCTGGTAAGCCTACATCCGATTATATTCAGCGTGTCCTGTCTAAGATTACACTGGTTGGTGCGTTCTTCCTTGGTATTATTGCCATCTTCCCGATTGCAATGAACAAGGCAGACCCGAACCTGAGTTCTTTGGCAATGGGCGGTACCACGATTCTGATCGTTGTCAGCGTGGCTTTGGAAACGGTTCGTACATTGGAATCGGAAATGATGATGCGTCATCATAAGGGATTCCTCGAATAAGGAGAAGATACGATGAATTTGATTCTTTTAGGTGCACCGGGTGCTGGCAAAGGCACACAGGCAGAGGTCATTTCAGAAGCATTGTCCATCCCACAGATTTCCACCGGCAACATGCTGCGGGAAGCGGTTAAGAATGGTACCGAATACGGGCTGAAGGCAAAAGCAGCCATGGAAAGCGGTGCATTGGTTTCCGATGAAATTGTCATCGGCATTCTGAAAGACCGCATTGCACAGCCGGACTGCAAGAATGGATTTATTCTGGACGGCTTTCCGAGAACCGTCCCGCAGGCGGAAGCACTGGATGCCATGGGCGTTACCATTGACAAGGTGCTGGAAATCTATGTACCGGATGAAACCATTAAAGAGCGTGTCTCCGGCAGAAGAGTCTGCGAAGGCTGTGGTGCTTCCTATCATGTGAAGTACAAGCCGACTAAGGTAGAGGGCGTTTGTGATAAGTGCGGTGCGGCTACCATCATCCGGAAGGATGACAAGCCGGAAACCGTTCTGGACAGATTGTCTGTTTACCATGCACAGACGGAACCATTGAAGGATTACTATGCAAAGCAGGGTAAACTGGATACGGTTGTTGGTCAGGAAGAGCTGTCAGATACTACAAAGCTGACACTGGCAGCTGTGGGTGCATAATTCATGATTACAATCAAATCCAGAGGAGATCTGGAAAAACTGAGAGAAGCGGGACGTGTTGCCGCACAGGCATTGGAACTGGCAGGAAAATCCATCCGACCGGGTATGACGACCTATCAGCTGGATAAGATTCTGCATAATTTCATTGTACATTGCGGTGCAACCCCGACGTTTCTCGGATACGGCGGGTTTCCCGCAAGTGCGTGTATCTCAATCAATGAGGAAATCATCCACGGGATTCCAAACCGGCACCGTGTGATGAAAGCCGGCGATATTGTCAGCGTGGACGTTGGTGCAACGTTGAACGGCTTCGTTGGCGACAACGCCGCAACGTTTCCAGTCGGTGAGATCTCGCAGGCGGCACAGGATTTGCTGGAGACAACGAAGGCAAGCCTGTATGAAGCGATTGCAGCGGCACAGGTCGGTGCAAGACTTGGTGACGTTTGTCATGCCGTAGAGGCATATTGCTCCGAACGAGGCTACGGCATCGTCAGAGACTACTGCGGACATGGAATCGGACGGGAAATGCATGAGGATCCGGAGGTACCGAATTATGGAAAACCGGGGCATGGTGTGCGTCTGATGCCGGGTATGACATTCTGCATTGAACCCATGATCAATCAAAAAGGAGATGCCGTTCGGGTTCTGAAGGACGGCTGGACGGTGGTGACCGCTAACGGCAGTCTCTCCGCCCATTTCGAGCATGAAATTGCAGTGACAAAGGACGGTCCCGTCATTTTGACAAGACCGTGACGGAGGAAACCGTATGGAATGGCAGCAGGGCAGCATCGTGCTTGCAACTGCCGGTCGGGATGCAGGGATGTATTTTGCGGTGGTCGCAGCAGACGAACGGTTCGTCTGGCTGGCAAACGGCAAACGCAGAACCCTTGCAAAACCGAAACGGAAGAACAAAAAACATGTACAGCAGACCGGCACAGCGATTGCATTGGCATCACTGACCGATAAACGGCTTCGTACATGGCTGAACGAATTTGCAGCCGCACAATAGAACCCAATCGGGGAGGGTATCAGCGTGTCAAAAGAAGATATGATTGAAGTGGAAGGCGTTGTTTTGGAATCCCTTCCGAACGCCATGTTCAAGGTGGAATTACAGAACAAGCACGTGATTCTGGCACATGTGTCCGGCAGACTGCGGATGAATTATATCCGAATTGTACCGGGCGACAAGGTAACGGTAGAAATGTCACCCTATGATCTGACAAAAGGCCGGATTACCTGGAGAGCCAAGTAAATCCGACAGAAGCAAAGAAAACGGTTTATCTGATAAGGAGGTAAAACCAATGAAAGTAAGACCTTCCGTAAAGCCGATTTGCGAAAAATGCAAAGTGATTAAGCGTAAGGGCAAAGTAATGATCATCTGTGAAAATCCGAAGCATAAGCAGCGTCAGGGCTAATGCTTTGAACTTTTAAATGGAGGTGCGATTAGTATGGCAAGAATAGCAGGTATTGACCTTCCGAAAAATAAGCGGGTACAGATTGGCTTGACTTATATCTACGGAATCGGCCGCAGCACAGCAGATCAGATTCTGGCTGGTACCGGTGTCAATCCGGATACCCGTGTCAAGGATCTGTCCGAAGAGGACGTTGCAAAGCTGCGTGACTATATCGACAAGCACTGCATCGTTGAGGGCGACCTGAGAAGAAATGTAGCACTGGATATCAAGCGTCTGGTTGAAATCGGCTGCTACAGAGGCGTTCGTCACCGGAAGGGTCTGCCGGTTCGTGGTCAGCGGACAAAGACCAATGCAAGAACACGTAAGGGTCCGGTAAAGACCATCGCAAATAAGAAGAAGTAAGGAGGGGTCGTTTTGGCACAGCAGAAGGGAAAGAAGGTTGTGATCAGACGCCGGAGAGAGCGGAAGAATATCGAGAACGGTGCTGTACACATCCAGTCTACATTCAATAATACGATCGTTACCATTACCGATACACAGGGTAATGCAATCAGCTGGGCAAGCTCTGGCGGACTCGGTTTCAGAGGCTCCAGAAAGTCTACTCCGTTTGCTGCACAGACCGCAGCAGAAACCGCAGCAAAGGCAGCAATGGAACATGGCCTGAAGAGTGTTGAGGTTTATGTAAAGGGTCCGGGTGCTGGCAGAGAAGCGGCGATCCGTGCATTGCAGACCGTTGGTCTGGAAGTCAAGATGATCAAGGACGTTACGCCGATTCCGCATAACGGCTGCCGTCCGCCGAAAAGACGTCGTGTCTAATTTACAGGAGGTGTAGAGAAAATGGCAGTAAGCAGAGAACCAATCCTGAAACGGTGCAGATATTTGGGCATCAGCCCGATGGTAATGGGTATCTCCAAGGAATCCAACCGGAATCCGGGTGCCAATAACCGTAAGAAGCTGTCGGAATACGGTATGCAGCTGAAGGAAAAGCAGAAGCTCAAGTTCATCTATGGCGTTGGCGAAAAGCAGTTCTATCACTACTTTGAAATTGCTACCAAGATGGAAGGCAAGGCCGGTGACAATCTGGTGACCTGTCTGGAGAGCAGACTGGATTCCGTTGTATTCCGTATGGGTCTGTCACTGACCAGAAGAGAAGCAAGACAGCTTGTTACACATAAGCATTTCACAGTAAACGGCGTAAGAGTCGATATTCCGTCTTATCGTGTCAAGGTCGGCGATGTGATTGCCCTGCACGAGAGCAGCAGAGACAGCCAGAAGTTCAAGGATGTGGTAGAACAGACTGCTGATAGAACAGTTCCGCTGTGGCTGGATGCCAATAAGGAAGCGTTCAGTGCAACTGTTACCCGTATGCCGGTTCCGGAAGATTTGGACTACGAAGTAGCAGCACATCTGATTGTCGAATTGTACTCCAAGTAATGCCGATTATCCGCATAAGACGAAGAAACAAAAGACGAAGCGAATGCGTAATAGGAGGGTGCTTTTATGCTGGAGAAAATTGAAAAGCCGGAACTTGAGACAGTTGAACTGCGAAGTGACGGAAAGTACGGTAAGTTTGTTTTAGCACCGCTGGAACGTGGCTATGGAACCACGCTTGGCAACAGCCTGCGGCGTGTGCTGCTCTCCTCGCTGCCCGGTGTTGCAGTCAACTCCGTAAAAATTGACGGCGTACACCATGAACTGTCTACGATCCCTGGCGTAAAAGAGGACGTGACGGAAATCATTCTGAGTCTTAAAGGTCTGACGGCAAAACTGTACGGAGACGGGCCGAAGACAATCTATATTGAAGCAGAAGGCGAATGCGAAGTCACTGCCGGCGATATTAAAACGGATTCCGAAGTGAACATTCTGGATCCAGGTATGCACATTGCAACACTCGGCAAGGATGCAAAGCTGTATATGGAAATCGTCATCGATCGTGGCAGAGGCTATGTGTCTGCGGAACGCAATAAGCAAATGATGAATTCGCCCATTGATGTGATCGCAGTTGACAGTATTTATACTCCTGTATTAAAGGTAAATTATCAGGTCGAGGACACACGGCTTGGACAGGTTACCGATTATGATAAGCTGACGTTGGAGGTCTGGACGGACGGTACCATCTCCGCAAAGGAAGCAATATCACAGGCAGCCAATCTCCTCAACGAGCATCTGAAACTGTTTGTCGATCTCTCAGATGAATCGAGCATAACAGAGGTTCTTGTGGAAAAGAACGAGAAAGGTAAGGAAAAGATTCTGGAGATGACCATTGAGGAACTTGACTTATCAGTGCGGTCATTCAACTGCTTGAAGCGTGCGGGCATCAATACGGTAGACGATCTGATCAATAAGTCCGAGGAGGAAATGATGAAGGTTCGAAACCTCGGCAAGAAATCATTTGACGAAGTGCGGGAAAAGCTGCAGTCACTGGGGTTTGACCTGTCTTCTGATGAAGACTGAAACGAAGAAAAAGGAACATGATAGCGTGCTGTCATGCAACGATAAAGGAGTGAAATACGATGCCGGGTAGCAGAAAACTGGGCAGAACCACCGACCACAGAAAGGCTATGCTGCGTGCAATGGTAACCTTCCTGCTGGAAAATGGACAGATTGAAACCACCGTCACACGTGCAAAGGAAGTACGTGCGGTTGCTGAAAAGATGATCACCATCGCAAAGACCAACGATTTGCATGCAAAGCGTCAGGTGATGTCATATGTCACAAAGGAAAGCGTTGCCAAGAAGCTGTTCGATGAAATCGCACCGAGCTATGCAGAGCGGCAGGGCGGTTATACCAGAATCATCAAGACCGGTCCCCGTCGGGGCGATGCGGCTGAAATGGCACTGATTCAGCTGGTATAAAGATTATTTCAAGCGAATATCTACATTTAACAGGCATGGCAGGTTGCATTCTGCCGTGCCTGTTTTTCCGTTTCCTCCCTTTGAGATTGGTCAAAATGACTATAAAACATGAAAACATTTATGTATTTTTACTAAAAATTCAACTTTTCTCTTTACAATTGCTCCACATTACGGTATAATAAATGTGTGCGTTGCAGACACATTTCCTGTTGGCGGCGAAAAAACTGCCGTAAAACAGGAAACGCAGGTTTGTTTCCTGCGTGATTTGTTTTTGAATGGGGAGGGCGATAGCATCAAGAAAAACTGCTGCCGGTGAAATGGTGGAACGGCTTGCGGGCATTGCAGTGGTACACTTGGGGAAGTGCTGGAATCATGGCATAAACGTTTCGCATGCATTCTGAATGTTGAATTGGGAAAGAACGGATCCAAAAAGCAGTAGCTTCATGGTATTATGTACAATTTCGCCAACCGTTCTTGTTGGAAATTGTACAAAAACGTTGAATATGTATTGACTTTTCTGTGGGAATATTCTATAATAGTACTAATTCGACGAGGCGTTTCCGGTTCCGCCCGGAACGGAAAAAGAATCATGTGTATTTCATCGGAAAAGTATGGAGCCCTAAACGCTATCATACGAATGAAGAAGGAGGAAAACAATGAAAACGAAAAGAACAATGGCAGGTATTCTGGCAGTTGCAATGACGGCATCCGTACTCGCATGGAATCCAGTATTTGCAGCAGGAGAAATTGGATTATCTGCAGAAAAGGTATCCGCAAAAGTTGGCGACAGCTTTACGTTACAGGTTTCTCTGAGTGATGTACCGGCAAGTGGTCTGGGTGGCTGTGAGTTCTCACTGGCTTATGACAGCACGATTGTAACGGTTACGGATGTACAAGCTGGCACGATTACGGATACGGGTTCAGATGAGCAGCAGTCTGCGTTTGCAGGAGAAGCACCAAGCTTTGACTGCAACTATGAAACAGCTGGCGTAATTGATGTTATATGGGCGACTGGATTGACAGATAGTACATACTGGATCAAACAGGATGGTGTACTCCTGACCATTACGGGTACGGTAAATGAGAGTGCAAAGGCTGGCGATGTTTCCGAATTTAAGATTCAGGCAATCGGCAGAGAAGTAATACCTGGTTCCAGTACAAAGTATGACAAGGTTACATTTGTGAATGTGGATGCAGACGGCGTGCTAACCTCTTATGACACCGTGCTGAGCGATGGTTCTGTGACGGTAATTGCAGATGGTACGACTACAACTGAAGCTGTTACCGGTACGACAACCACCAATACTGGTGAAACTACCACGACATCTCTGGTCAATGTTAACTATGGTGATACCAATCTGGATGGTGTTGTAGACCTGCGTGATGCCATTATATTAAACAAGCACCTGGCACAGCAGATTATCCTTGAGAAGGATGGTCAGCCATTCAAGAACGCTGATGTCAATGCGGATGGAAATGTAGACGATCAGGACAGCGACGTCTTGGTGAACTATGTTATCCAACTGATTGACAAACTGCCGTACATTGGTGCATAAAATCACCCTTTTTATTTAGGTTCTATGCTGGCAGAGTTCCCTTTCATCAGGAAATACTTTTGCCGGATAATAGTACATTTACATTGCATAAATGCAAAGAAAGGAAAAAGAAACATGAAGAAACGAACAAGAATTGCTTCTCTGGTTGCAGCAGCTGCGATGACCGTTTCTGCATTGCCGATGGCAGCACTCCCTGCACTCGCAGTGGAGGCTGGTGATCACGGATGCATTAACGGATTGCAGTATCACATTGTTACAGCCGAGGACAAGATGTCGGAGATCCACATCTCACCCGATGATGTGGCCTCCAGTGACTATACCGTGGATGCTGCTCTTTATCTGACGGTAGATGACCAGACTATGACAGCGGATGACTATGTCTCTAATGTTAGCATGATGTGGGAAGCTTCTGATAAGAAGTATATGTCTTTCCGACAGGACAATTATGTTTCCTCTATTCCGGAAACACAGTACACACTGCCGGATGGTACAACTTTTTCAGCTACATTGAGACCATTTGCACTGGCACAGCTCACAATCAATCCGAAGAAGGGAAACAGTTATAAGAAAGCATGCTGTGACTTCTATGACCAAACTTATGCGTTTGACAAATATACCGGAGCCATTCTTTACTCTGCTGGTCCGAATAAGATTAAGTTCACAGCAACTTATTATACAGAAGGTCAGATCAAATACAGGGAAGATGATGGTAAACCGTACAGAGCACCAGTTGAGTCAACTAAGGTGACAAAAGAGTATGAAGTGGATGTGACTTTGAATGAAGACGGCACAGGCTCTTACACCTATGAGATACCAAATGTTGGTTCGGTTGACACTGGTACTTATCCGATCAAAGTCGTAAATGGTACAATTCCAAATTACGATTCGAGTACGCCAGCTGGGGAGTCACTTCAGGGCACCAACGATGCCTTAAGAGTTTCTTTCTCCAAGAGCAAGGATAACTACTCCACTTGGCTGGGCGGTCAGTCTGACCTATATCCGATGACAACATTTAAGGTAATACTGGCACAGGGTACACCGGAAGGTGTTTACTATGTAAAGTACAAT
>DYCW01000191.1 GCA_019417865.1 Ruminococcus sp.
GTGTAGACTTGGATGAAGGTACGCTGACCTTGTTGAAATGCGGTGCAGCTTCTACCCTGATTCGACAGGGAAATACAATTTTACGGATTTGTGCCCCAACGTTTCCCATTGGTTCTACTGCTGTTTGTGACCTCTATGAAAAACAGATTTTGTTATCAGAAAATGATATATTTGTTATGGTTTCAGATGGCATTCACGAAACAGAGTATCAGTTTATTAAAGAATTGCTGTTGTCTACTGATGATATTCATCGGTTAGCAGAGGAGATTTGTGCCAAAGCAGACATTTTTTCGGGCGGAAAGCATCGAGATGATATTACAGTAACAGTTGTAAAACTGTGCAGGAATGCAAATTGATTTTACGTCTTCTTTTCATACATATAACCGGAATTCTGTGACAACTGCAAAACTATTTTTGTGCAATTTGAACAAAAATAGCGGTTGGAAATTATCGTGGTCTATAAAAATGTGGGTGAAAGTCAAAAAAGTCTTGAATCTTGTTATAAAATATGCTAAAATATGAATACCGGAAGAAAAGGAGGGCACATCATGCTGTCAACAAATAAAGCAAATGAAAACGACTTTCCGCTGTACTTATTCCATCAAGGGAAAAATGCAGAAGCAGGAAAATTTTTCGGTGCACATGCATTTAAACGTGGTAGGGGAAGCTATCATCGCTTTCGTGTGTGGGCACCTACTGCAAAAAGTGTTTCTGTTATCGGTTCTTTCAATGAATGGGACAGAACACAAAATCCGATGGAAAAAATTTCAGATACAGTGTGGGAAGTTGTTATTCCAAAATTGAAGCAGTTTGATCTCTATAAGTATAGTATTGAGACAAAGGATGGACGCATTCTCGAAAAAGCAGATCCTTATGCTGTGCACTTTGAAATACGGCCCGGTACCGCTTCTAAATTATTTGAAAGCAATTATCAGTGGGAAGACGATGCTTGGATGCAGGCCAGAAAAAAGCGAATTCCCTATAAAGAACCAATGAATATTTATGAAGTACATCTTGGTTCTTGGAAACACCACGAAGATGAAAAATTCCCAAGTTACATTGGATTTGCACAGGAAATCATTCCTTATCTGAAAAAGATGTCATACACTCATGTAGAATTCATGCCGTTGACGGAATATCCGTTTGATGGCTCGTGGGGATACCAGGTAACTGGTTACTTTGCACCCACTTCCCGTTATGGTACACCGGATGACTTCTGCAAAATGGTGGACTTATTTCATCAAGCGGGTATTGGTGTGATTTTGGATTGGGTGCCAGCACATTTTCCAAAAGATGCTGCCGGTTTGTGTGAATTTGACGGTTCGTACTGCTATGAATATACGGATCCACTGAAAATGGAACACAAAGCATGGGGGACACGAGTATTTGACTATGGAAAAGGAGAGGTTTGTTCCTTCCTGATTTCCAGTGCCTGCAGTTGGTTGGAGCGTTATCATGTGGATGGCTTGCGAGTGGACGCAGTGGCATCTATGCTTTATCTGGATTATGACCGGCAGGAATGGAGACCCAATGTGTATGGTGGTCATGAAAATCTGGAAGCTGTAGATTTTCTGCGGCATTTGAATGAAATGGTATTCAGTAGAAATCCAGACGTTTTGATGATTGCAGAAGAATCTACTGCTTGGCCACTTGTGACTAAGCCGACAGATATCGGCGGGCTGGGATTTAACTTTAAGTGGAATATGGGCTGGATGAATGATATGCTGAGTTATGTCTCTCTCGATCCGATTTATCGTTCCTACAATCATGATAAGCTGACATTTTCTTTTTTCTATTGCTTTTCGGAAAATTACATTTTACCGATTTCACATGATGAGATTGTCTATGGAAAATGTTCGATGTTGAAAAAAATGTCCGGCAATCCGGAGAATCAATATGCAACCTATCGGGCATTTCTTGCTTATATGATGGCACATCCGGGCAAAAAACTGTTGTTTATGGGACAGGAATTTGCACAGATCAATGAATGGAATTACCAGACACAATTGGACTGGAATCTGTTGGATGAACCACAGCACCAGAAAATGCTGCTGTTCTGTGAGTCACTCAATCGGTTTTATCTGGAACATGCACCGTTCTGGCAGAATGATGATTCCTGGAAGGGCTTCAGTTGGATTTCTAACGATGATTATCAACAAAGTGTCATTGCATTTCGGCGAATTGACGATGATGAAAATGAAGTTATGATTGTCTGCAACTTCTGTCCAGTTTTACGGAATGATTACTGTATCGGAGTACCGTATTATGGAAAATATGAGCTATTGTTTAATACAGATGATGCTATATTTGGTGGCAGCGGTGTTTCTGAGAAGTCGTTCCGTACCGTTGAAGAGCCCATGCACGGATTTGAGCAGCATATTTCTATGACGCTGGCACCGCTTTCTGTTGTATATTTGAAGCACGTACCAGTGAAAAAACGGGCTGCAAAAAAGGGAACCACATCAAAAGTCCATGCAAAACGTGTGACAAAACAACCTGCAAAAAAAACAGAAAAGGCATAATTGATTTTGCTTGTTTTCTCTGCTGCAATGCGGCAGAATTTATCATACAATGCATTTTTGTTAGGAGGAATACGAATGAAAATCAAGAAAAAATGTGTCGCCATGCTTTTGGCAGGCGGGCAGGGCAGCCGTTTGTATGCACTGACACAGAAAGTGGCAAAACCAGCAATTCCTTACGGTGGAAAATATCGTATCATCGATTTCCCGCTTTCTAACTGCACCAATTCTGGCGTGGATACAGTCGGTGTATTGACACAGTATCAACCGCTGGTATTGAATGAGTATATCGGCAACGGGCAGCCTTGGGATTTGGATAAGATGCATGGCGGTGTGCACGTCCTGCCGCCTTATCAGACAGCAGCAGGGGCTTCCTGGTATGAGGGAACTGCCAATGCCATTTATCAGAATATGGCTTTCATTGAACGATATGATCCGGAGTATGTGATTGTACTTGGTGGCGACCATATTTACAAAATGGATTATTCTAAAATGCTTGAATTTCATGTGGAAAATGATGCAGCAAGCACAATTGCGGTGATTGATGTGCCAAAGGAAGAAGCCTCTCGTTTTGGCATTATGACCTGTGATGAAAACAGACGTGTAGTAGAATTTACGGAAAAGCCGAAAGAACCAAAGTCTACATTGGCATCTATGGGAATTTACATCTTTACCTGGAGCAAGTTGAAGGCATATCTGATTGAAAATGAAAATGCCAATACCGGTTCCAAGGACTTCGGGAAAGATATTATTCCGTCTATGCTAAAGAATGAAGAACGGTTGTTTGCCTATGAATTTGAAGGCTACTGGAAGGACGTTGGTACACTAGATAGTTTGTGGGAAGCCAATATGGATTTGCTCAGTCCAAGCGTGCCATTGGATCTGTATGATCCAAAGTGGAAGATTTATTCCAGACATAACAACATGCCGCCGCAGTACATCGGGTCAAATGCTCATATTGAGAATTCCATGATTACAGAGGGTAGTAATGTAGATGGTACGGTTGACTTTTCTGTGATTTCTGCTGGCGTTACTATTGAAGCAGGTGCATCTGTTAAGTACAGCATTATTATGCCGGGTACGATCATTAAAAAGGGTGCTGTCATAGAATATGCCATCATTGGCGAAAATTGCGTTATTGAGAGTGGTGCGAAAATCGGTAAGAGTCCGGAATCCGTTGCCAATCGGGATGACTGGGGCATTGCCGTGTTGGGACATGATATTACAGTTTCTGAAAACAAAGAAGTCGATCCAAAACAGATTATTTCAGCAAATTTATAAAAGGCGGTGGCAGAAATGGGTATGAACAATAAAGTATTAGGATTGATTTTTGCCAGCATCAATGACACCAATGTCATTGATTTGACAAAGCTGCGGACAATGGGTTCAATTCCGTTCGGTGGAAGATACCGTTTGATTGACTTTCCGCTTTCTAACATGGTGAATTCTGGAATTTCTGAAGTCGGTGTTATTACAAAGTCAAATTATGGTTCCCTGTTGGATCATCTTGGATCTGGAAGAGAATGGGATTTGACCGGCAAAACGGGTGGTTTGCACCTGCTTCCGCCATTTAGCCATATGGGCGGTGGTATTTATCAGGGACGATTGGAAGCGTTGAACAACGTCAGAGAATTTGTAGATCATTCTAAATCAGAATATGTCGTTCTTTCTAACTGTGACGTTGTAACCAATATTGATTTCAATGCCGCTTTGCAGCAGCATATTGATACAGAAGCAGATATTACCATTATTTATGCAAAGGGTATGTACAACAATGAAAAAAATCCATCTACCAATGTATTGAGCGTAGATCAGGATCACAATGTGACAGAAGTATTGATTACACCAGCAATCACCGGCGAATGTAATGTTTCTTTGGAGATGTTCATTATGCGGACAGATTTCTTGAAGAAGATTGTACAGGAATCGGCAAGCAAAAGTCAGCACAGTCTGGTACGGGATATTTTGCAGGGCAGAAAAGACGAATTTGTCATCAAGGGGTATGAGCATAAGGGTGTGTTTACCAAGATTGACAGTCTGGCTGCTTATTATCAGGCAAATATGTCTCTGTTGAAAGCAGAGAGCAGAACAGGTTTATTCCGGGAAGATGCACCGATTTATACTAAGGTCGGTGATAATGCTCCAGTAAAGTATGGATTGGAGTCCAATGTAAAGAATTCTTTGGTTGCAGATGGTTGTGTGATTGAAGGCAGCGTGGAGAATTGCATTTTGTTCCGTGGTGTTCGCATTGGTAAGGATACTGTTGTGAAAAACTGCGTTTTGATGCAGGGTACACATGTTGGGGAAAAGTGCAATATTGAAGCGATTGTTGCAGATAAGAACGTTGAAATTTCTAATGAGCGTGTTCTAACCGGCTCATCAGACTTCCCACTCTATCTGGGAAAGAACGCAAAGATTTGATGGCAATTGGATAAGATAAATTATCGGGAGCACTGTCTTGCAGTTCGCAGCAGTGCTTCTGTTTGTATAATGTTGCAGTTGCCATAGAAAACAACGAAAGGATGAGATAGATTGAAGATTTTATATGCAGCAAGCGAAGCATTGCCGTTTGCAGCCTCTGGCGGATTGGCGGATGTTGTGGGGGCACTGCCAAAGGCAATGGTACAGCAGGAATGTGATTGTAGAATTGTGTTGCCGCTCTATCGAAGTGTAAAACCTGCTGTTCGGAATCAGATGACATTTCTGAAAGATTTTACTGTAGAGATCGGCTGGAGAAAGCAGTATTGTGGTATTTATACCATTCAGCGAAATGGTGTGATTTATTATTTGTTGGATAATCCCTATTACTTTATGCGGGATGGTATGTATGGATTTCACGATGACTGTGAACGGTTTATTTTCTTTTCCAGAGCGGTTCTGGAACTATTGTCAGAAGTGGAATTCTTTCCGGATTTCATCCACTGTAATGATTGGCAGACAGCAATGATTCCTGTTTATTATGACATTTTCTATAAATACCGGCAAGGATATGAAAAAATAAAAACAATTTACACGATTCATAATATTCAGTATCAGGGTGTTTATGGAAAAGAAGTCATTACAGAATTAATGGGCATTCCAACTTATTACACCAATCTGCTGGAATATGATGGCTGTGTGAACTTGATGAAAGGTGCCATTGAAACAGCGGATTGCGTAACAACAGTCAGCCCAACGTATGCGAAAGAAATTTTAGATCCATGGTTTTCTTACGGAATGGATCGGGAATTGGTACGCCGGCAGGACGGTGTGCGTGGTATTTTGAACGGAATTGATGTGGATTTGTATAATCCAGAGACGGATCCGGATATCAAGGAGCATTACAGTGTAAGCAGCAGAACTGGAAAAAAAGCGTGTAAAACGGATTTGCTGGAAGAAATGAAATGGGAAGACAATGGAATGCCTGTCATTGGCATTGTCACACGTTTTGTGGCACACAAGGGTATTCATTTGATACAGTATGCATTTCAGGAGATGCTGGAACTAGGGTGTCGGTTTGTTGTGCTGGGCAGTGGTGAAAAAATTTTTGAAGACTTTTTCCGGGAAATGCAGTTGCAGCATCCAGAACAGGTTGCGGTGCATATTGGTTTCCTGCCGCAGATGGCAAAGCGAATTTATGCGGGGGCAGATATTTTCCTGATGCCGTCGCAGAATGAACCGTGCGGACTGGCACAGATGGTTGCAATGCGATATGGTACGATTCCAGTGGTCAGAGAAACGGGTGGTTTAAAGGATACCGTAACAGATGCTGGAAGTGTTGGCGGAAATGGATTTACGTTTAAAACTTATGATGCGATGGATATGCTGGACGCTGTGAAGCGTGCTTGTGCGT
>DYCW01000192.1 GCA_019417865.1 Ruminococcus sp.
CAATTTTGGATGCCGCAGCATCCCGCTTTTTCCAATGGTACAAAGTGACAAATCATGAAACCATGTAGAAAAGCTCTCATGTAGCTCTGCACAAGTCCCTTCCTCATAACCACGCACCATCACACGTCCACCGCCACCGGAAAGCGGAAGAATATAATAGACATTCTGGGGTTGTACTGGACTTTCTCCCTTCCAGACGGCTCTTGCTAAACGTCGGATCTCCAGCTGGTCTGCTCCTTCTGCTTCTGTTTCCTCTGGTTCTTCCACCTGATTATCTCCCCATAGAAAATCAAAATCCATCAGCTGCATATAGTCCACTGGTGCACTTTCTTTATACCAGTGAACCAATTTGGTATTCGCATGTATTGGTGCATCTTTTAAGAGCGATTCCAGTGCTGCATTGACTGCGGTAATAGCTTCCTCTGAAACAGCGGCATTCCTACTCTTTTCTAAACCATAAGAACAGAATGCGGCTTTATCAAAACAAACCACAGCATCCCCGCTTGTATGGCCACCCACCACTTGCAATCCTGTTACTTTCGGAACAGTTTTCATTGGTACAGTAAGCACTCCCGTAATCACGCAAACGCTGTTTCCCTCTTCTGTGACATCATCACACTGTTCTTTCCGGAATATCTGCCACCATGCCTCATAGTTATGGCTGCTTTCAATTGGAATACCATTTACCTGAAAGCCAATATTAGAACCTGCCTTAAATTTGCTTTGGGCATATGCTTCTTGAATTTGTGCCAGTCGTTCTGGCTGTTCCAGTGCCGCAAAACAAAGTCCAAACATTGGTTCATAATCCGCACCAGATTGCAGTGCCGACTTAAAAAAGGCATGCTTCACAGCAATATTTCCATCGCCCAGACAGAGCACATATTCTGCCTTGCTGATAAGAATATTACATTTCTGTGTACCATTTGCCGTGCTTCCTAAATCTGGTGCAAATACCTTTTTCACAGCAGCCGGTACAATGTCCAAAAAATTTCCTTCCCGATCCAAGGAAATATAGGCGTCCACCGCCCGATTTTTAAAACCTGGAACAGCGGTTAACTGATTGTTCCGTGCATAATCGTACAATGCTTTCAGCATGATGATATGCCTCCTTTCGGCTTTATCACCTGCTCCGAATGAAATTCCGGAATTGTAATTACTCCCTGCTCCATTTTTGCATGAAACATACTGATAAATGGTTTTGTTTTAGATTCTACTACAAAACAATCTAAATCAAATACATCATATAGCATCAATCCCAAATCCAGATTGCTGGCAATCGGCTGCATCTGCAAATCTGGCTCTGCAAAGTAACATACACATTCACGTGTTCCGAAACTGGGTTGATAGTAGCACTTGCCGTGCCGAATTCGATTTCGTGCCTGTACATACAGCTGTGCGGTTGTACCAGGAAATGTATCCCGTTTGATGAGATCCGCTGTCACACGATAGTACACATCTCGCAGCATTACTGCATTTCTCTGGGTCCGCACCTCTTCTACTAAAATAGGGCTTTTAGAAACCCGATTCTTTACTTCATTTCGCATAAAGCTAATATATCGAATGGGCTTCATCACTTCGATTTTCCGAACCTGCCAGTAAAACTCATTGGGCTTTGAATAAATTGCACTCAAAATACCACGAATAGCAGACGGTGTCGGAACGGGATAGGTACAGCGTTCCACTTTGCACTCTGGACGTGAGAAACACGCAAAATCACCAAATAAATCTACTACAATTGGTTCTTCTTTCATTAGATCACACCTTTCCTATCAAAATACAGAATTCAATTCGCTATCCTCTTCCAAATGAAATCCTGATTTTTCATTGTAAAAATTTGTATCATGCAATACATACCATCCAGATGGTACAGCATGTCCTTTTACCTTAAAAAACAATTCCTCACAGATTTCCGACACTTTCTCTCTCTGATAAGAGGCAACCGAAATTCCCCTTGCACTGCGAATCCAGGAAGCAGATATGCCCTTGGTAATTGCCTCGTCTTTCAGCTTCCTGTAAGTATCCATTTGCTTTGAATAGGGTACCAGAATATTCACTGTATTATTTTCAATAAAGTGATACCGACGGCTGACCTCTTCAAAATCCATACGTTCTATTGCCTGTTCCAACTTGGGATATGTAATTCCCCCCTGCGAAAACAACAGCTGGTAATACTCCTCCATATGGGAAATACAGTCAATCTCAATTTTATGGCGGCTTTGCAACACCTTTACCTGGTGTGCTGCAATGCCATACCAATCTGTAGGGTACTGTTTTTCTTCTGCTGGCACAAATACCGTCAGCTTTCCCTCACCGTTTCCATTTCGGTTACAACGACCAGCACTTTGAACAATTGCTTCCAAGGGTGCAAGGGCACGATACATATACTGAAAGTCCAGATCTACACCAGCCTCAATACAGCTGGTAGATACCACACGACAAGGTAAGCCATCTTGCAAACGATTTCGGATTTCTTGAATCACTTCTGTACGATGAAATGCACACATGTCTGTAGAAATATGAAAACATGCATTTTTATCATAACTACAAAGCAGTTGGAATAATTTCAGGGAATGATCCTTTCGGTTTACAATACAACACACACTGTTTTTCTCCGCCATTTGCCTGGCAATTTCAGAAAAATCAATATTTTCCGACAGCTGCATTTCTACCTTTGTCCGCTTGGTTTTTGCATATAGCAGTTCTCTGTCTTCTACAATCTCACAAGGATTCCACTGCACTCCTTCTATTTGTTGAAAGACTGGCTGTGTCGCTGTAGAAAACACCACTGAACAGCCATAACTGCTGCATAAAGTGTTAACTGTTTCAATCGTTGGTTTTATCAAATTGACTGGCAATGTCTGTGCCTCATCAAATAAAATGACACTGTCTGCAATATGATGCAGTCCACGACAGTTTCCAGCCTTATCTTGAAACAACATTTCAAAAAAGTGCACAGATGTTGTCACAATTATCGGGGCATCCCATCGCTCTGCCTGTTCCCGCATTTGCTCCGGATACGCTGTCTGGCTATGGATTTCTAGCACATCTCCGCAAATTTTTCGATAAATGGAAGCATTCTGTTCGATAATAGACAGAAATGGCAGCACAAAAATAATACGCTTCTTCTTCGGATCCTGTAATGAATGCTTCAGTGCAAATGCCAGCATTGCCAATGTTTTTCCCGAACCAGTCGGTGCAGTCAGCGTAAACAGACCGGACGCTTTTTCCGCACTTTGCATACAATTTTTTAAAAGTAATTCTCGAACCTCATTGATCTTTGGATTGGAAACAGAACTTTTACGAATCTGCTGTAAATGCTGTTCCAGCTTTTCCAAAAGTTCCTGAGCGTGCAACACACCACCAGATGTCCGCTGCAAATACAATTTATCTTCATGCTCCGCAGACGCAGACCAATCAGCATCAATTAAACAAGAATACAGCATTCGATAGCATAACATTCGCTGTACGGCTGTATCTGTTTCTAAAGGAAAATGATTCGGGTTCAAATTCAGATTATGGAACAATTCTATAATCCAATATTCTTTCTTTAAAAATGCTTGTAATAATTGATACCCTTCCTGCCCTTGTACGCTAAAGCATCTTCCCTGCAAGTCATAGGAATGGCGTTCTAAAGATTGGACATATTCTGGATAAGAGTGATATGTCAATGTACTGTGATGAGCATAGACGATATCTGCAAGCATTTTTTTCAAAAATGATGCATTCGGTTTTCCGCAGATAACGTATGCACCTGCTGCTGCATGATTTACACCCTGTTTCACATGCCTTAACACATCCTGAAACGTTTCACTTGCTTTTCCAAGGTCATGCACAGCTCCAAGTAGAGCCCCATATGCCTCACAATGAAAGTCAGACGCAAATTTTTCGCACAGCTTAGAAACTCTGTGCAAATGATGGGAAAGTGTTTCTTTTTCCCCCATTGCATTTTCACTTTTCGCATAAAACAAATTGAATCACCTCCTTTTCGAGCAACTTTTATCCT
>DYCW01000193.1 GCA_019417865.1 Ruminococcus sp.
GTCATATCATTTTCCAGATTATCTCTTGCAAGGTCATTGTCAATCACAGGATAGACTTTGGAAACTGGTTGTTCGATCTGTTTTTTTGTATGCGGTGTAGTATGATAAACCTTTAGAGAAGGGGCATGTGTGCCAGTAATAATAGGAGATACAGATTTCTTTCCATGTTTTGCTTTTCCTTGTATCTCGGCTACAGCGAATGCCTCATGGTTAACAGACTCACGTGAGGAATCAGAATGTTTCATTCCTTGTTTCGCCATTGCGTATCACCTCAACAATAGTGTTCCATTTCTTCATCGAAATATAATCGCTTTATTTTGGAATAAAAATTGTTTTATAGAAAATGGTAAATTTACTTCGTTTCATAAATTGTACCACCTCCAATAACATTTTTACCATCATATAAAACCACAGCTTGTCCGGCAGTCACAGCACGCTGTGGTTCTGCAAACTGAATGAAAACGGTTCCATCTTTTCGTGGTATTGCAATTGCTGCTGCTTCTTTCGCATGATAACGTGTCTTTGCTGTAACGGAAATCGGTTCTTTTGGTGCACCATCATACATAATCCAGTTAAATTCCCGTGCAAGCAAACTGGATGTGTACAGATCAGATTCCTCTGAAAGCACAATAGTATTATTCTCTGTACATTTTTTGCAGACATACAGTGAATGCGGAGCAGAGATTCCTAGACCTTTTCGCTGACCAATCGTGTAGGCAATTATACCCCTGTGTTCCCCAAGCCGTTTGCCGCTTTTGTCGATAAAATCACCATGTGGATATTGTTTTCCTGTATATTGCTGAATAAAAGCAGCATAATTGCCGTCTGGAACAAAGCAAATGTCTTGACTATCTCGCTTTTCTGCATTCAATAAACCACATTCTGCTGCTAATTGACGTACCTCTGCCTTACTTTCAAAATTACCAAGCGGAAATAGGGTATGTGCCAGTTGTTCTTGTGTCATTGCATACAAAACATAACTTTGATCTTTAGCCTCATTTTTAGACTTCTGCAGTCGCCATCTTCCGGTTTCCTTATGGTAGGATATTCGTGCATAGTGACCAGTGGCAATGGCATCACAACCCAGCATTGCAGCTCGTTGATATAATTTTGCAAATTTCATATACCGATTGCAGTCAATACAGGGATTTGGTGTCTCTCCTTTTTCATACGATGTTACAAAACGATCGATAACTTCCTTTGCAAAATCCCCAGTAAAATTCATGACATAGTATTTCATTCCCAGTCGGTATGCAACACTCCTTGCATCTTCCGCATCGGAAAGCGTACAGCAGGTATTGCTGCGGACAGAATCATCTGGCAAATCATACAGTTTCATAGTAACACCAATACAATCGTAGCCAGCATGACACAGGATGGCAGCTGTTGCTGAACTGTCAACGCCGCCGCTCATAGCAACCAATATTTTTTTATGCATTTCCTAACCTCAGCATTTCTGTAATGCAAACTTTGGCATCGTTTATCACCTGTTTTGACAGCCGAATTTCCTCACCGTCTTTTCCCTGTAAGCAGTGCAGAACATCTGCCAAAGTTGTAACTCTCATATTATGACAGACACAGTCTTTGGAAAGAGGATAGAACATCTTTTCTGGGAACTGCATTCCAAGGTGCTGTACAATACTATTTTCCGTTCCGATAATAAAAGAAGTTTTATGACTCTTTGCTGCATAATTCATAATCCCAGTTGTACTACCGACATAATCGGCTTGTGCAGTGACAGCTGGCAGACATTCTGGATGCACTAGCAATTCTGCATCTGGATGAGCAGCTCTGGCTGCAGAAACATCTTTAAGCGAAATCCGAATATGTGTCGGACAACCACCATGCATCAGCTGAAATTCTTTTTCTGGAATTTGTTTTGCAACATAATCTCCTAAATTGCAGTCCGGAATAAACAGAATTTTTTTTGTTGGAATTTTTCGAATGATATCCACTGCGGAAGAGGAAGTAACACATACATCACATTGTGTCTTCAGTTCCGCAGTAGTGTTGATATAGGCTACCACACAATGTTCTGGATAAGCTTTTTTCATCTGCTGCAGCATCTCCACATCTAACTGTTCTGCCATTGGACAGCCAGCTTCTGATTTTGGCAAGTAGACATGTTTTTCTGGTGAAAGAATTTTGACGGTTTCAGCCATAAAACGTACACCGCACATCATAACCTGTTCGCAATCATTTTGAGCTGCTTTCTGTGCTAATCCGAACGAGTCGCCGACATAATCTGCAACTTCCAAAATATCATGTGTTTGATAGTAATGTGCTAAAATACAACAGTCTCTTTCTTTTTTTAGTTTGAAAATAGTTTCCTGCATTTCTTTCGTTGTCATGTTTTTGATTCCTTTCCATATAACAATGGCTGTAATACCGTAAAAATTTGTTCTGCCAGACGACGATGTCCCTCGGCATCCAAATGCTCTCCATCTGCTATTGATGGTTCTGCATAATCAGAGGCAGCAAAAAAGAGACAGCCTTCTTGTTTTGCAATTGCAGCATAGACATCTTTTAATGCATGAGAAACTAATACAGAGGCATCAGAAAATGCAGAATCCTTTTCTGCAATATTTTGAGCAAGGTGAATCGGTGAGATGAGTAAAACAGGAAGGGAAGGATTCATTGCACGAATTTGTGAGATCAACTTTGTAATACCAGCACCAATGGATTCTGGTGTAGCATGAAATTGTGTTTTGCAGTCATTTGTACCCAACATTAAAATCACAGCATCCAAGGGCATATGCGTTTCCAATAACATGGGTAGAACAGCAGCACCGTTTCGATTTTCCCGATGAATGCCATCTAGCATAGTGGTTCGTCCGCATAATCCTTCCTCTATGACACGCCAGCCATAGGGATGAATTTTCTCCTGTAATCGTCCTGTCCAGCGAATAGTTTCTGCATATCGTTTTTTGGTTTTTGGATGGTACCCGTATGTGTTAGAATCTCCAAAGCAAAGTATCGTTTTCATCTATTTCCCACCTTTTCTGGTTTTTTATTAACTACTATTATAACATAGGTTTAGTAGGTTTTCAAGGCATTTTACTTCGTCATTTAACAGAATATTTTTCTAATTTTTCGCAAAAATTCGTAATAATGAACAAAACTAATAAAATAAGAAGTGCAGAGC
>DYCW01000194.1:0-11254 GCA_019417865.1 Ruminococcus sp.
CATATCATCTGTATGTTTCAGATACCCTTCTTTTAGTGCAGCATTTTCCCATTTTCCGCCTCTTCCATCTTTCATTCCATTCCCAGTTGAATTTTTAAGATTATAAGGAGGCGAAGTAACGATCAAATCTACACTTTCACTAGGAAATTTTCTCATTACCTCTAAGCAGTCGCCAAATATGATTTTATTTTTTAATTCATCAATAGATTCTTCAGATTGCAAGTCTTTTGAATGTAGAATTTCTGTTACGATGATAATCATTCCTTTCATTTATGCACAACAAGAAGCTTTCTGCTTGTAACAAATTTTCCACATCTTTCTTAAAAATTGCTTACTTGCCACGCTTCTGGTCGAGCTTTGCCTTTACATGAATCGGCAGACCGAACAGATTGATAAAGCCTTCTGCATCCTTCTGGTTGTAAACCTCTTCTGCATCGAAAGTGGCAACCTCTTCATCATACAGCGTATACGGAGACGTAACACCAGCATTGATGATATTGCCCTTGTACAGCTTCAACTTCACGTCACCGGTTACCGTTTTCTGGGTTTCATTGACAAATGCTGTCAAAGCTTCCCGCAGCGGTGTATACCACTGACCATTGTATACGATATCTGCAAACTTGATCCCCAGATACTGCTTGATCCGAGCGGTTTCCTTGTCCAGCGTAATGGTTTCCAGTACATCATGTGCATGGTACAGAATCGTACCGCCCGGTGTTTCATAAACGCCTCTGGACTTCATACCAACCAAACGGTTTTCTACCAGATCAGCCAGACCGATACCATTTTCACCGCCCAGCTTGTTCAGGGTTTCTACGATTTCTACACCCTTCATTTCCTTGCCGTCGATGGCAGTCGGAATGCCCTTTTCAAAGTGAATGGTCACATAAGTCGGCTTGTCCGGAGCCTGCAGCGGAGAAACGCCCAGTTCCAGGAAACCTTCCTTCTCATAAGTCGGCTCATTTGCCGGATCTTCCAGATCCAGACCTTCATGAGAAAGGTGCCATAGATTCTTATCCTTGGAGTAATTGGTTTCCCGATTAATCTTCAGCGGAATGTTATGTGCTTCTGCATAGTCGATTTCTTCGTCACGGCTCTTGATGCTCCATTCTCTCCACGGAGCGATAATCTTCATATCCGGAGCGAATGCCTTGATTGCCAATTCAAACCGTACCTGATCGTTGCCCTTGCCCGTTGCACCGTGGCAGATGGCATCTGCACCCTCTTCCAGAGCGATTTCAGCCAGCCGCTTACCAATGATCGGTCTTGCAAAAGAAGTCCCCAGCAGGTAACGATTTTCATATACTGCACCAGCCTGTACGGTCGGGAATACATAATCTTCTACAAATTCATCCTTCAAATCCAGAATAATCAGCTTGGAGGCACCGGTCTTAATTGCCTTTTCTTCCAAACCGTCCAGCTCGGTACCCTGTCCCACATCAGCAGAAACAGCGATCACTTCGCAGTTGTTATAGTTTTCTTTCAGCCACGGAATAATGATAGATGTATCCAATCCGCCAGAATAAGCCAGAACGACTTTTTTAATTTCTTTTGCCATAAGGGAAGCCCTCCATTTTTGATTCAAAGATTGTCATCGGTAACTGCACACAGCAAACAACTGTGCATTACCGTTTCTGTTTTCTATTATACACGCTTTTTCAAAAATGTCAAGCATTTCTGCATAAATATGCATGAAAATTTTTTGTTAATCCGTCTTTTTTTGAATATTATTCATTATGATTGCATATTTTCGGCTTTTCCACTGCATATATTCATTCCTGCTGCATAAACAGTCGAAATGACACAGAAAAGCTGCACCCCATGAAAGATAGGACACAGCTTTTCCGTTTTACAGTTTTTGTTTTGTATTGCATGTTCTTTTTCTTTGCCTGGCAATTCCGCCAGTACAATTCCCTCAAATTTTTTATCTATTAGTTTTCTATTTTCTCATATGCGGCAAGGATTTCACCGATGAATAACTTGTGTAATGGATCTGTGTGATACCATTTCTCATACGTTTCCGGCAGAAGAAATCCCTCTGGTTTCAGAGAATCGGTATATTGTTTTTTACAGATCAAAACCAGATTGGCTTCTGCAAACGCTGTCACACCATCCATGGCAATTGGTGTCAACCCAGTCTCCTTTGCCTTATCGCAGTCTCTGCCGGAATGCGTACCGCAGAACTGCAACGCTGCCCGCTGAGAAGCATCCAAAAATGACACACTGAAGCAACCATTTTTTCCCATAAAAGAAAGCGTGTGCCGGTTGGTACGGACACCGCAAAGAAAAGACGGTTTTCCCCACATCACGCCCATAAAGCCCCAGGATGCGGTCATGGTGTTATAATCCTCCAGATTGCCGGCAGTCAGTAAGTACCACTGTGTTCCAATCATTTCAAACGGATTCCACTGCACTTCCGAAAGTACTTTTTTCTTAAATTGCATATTGCTTCAGCCTCCTGCATAATATATTATATGCGGCTTTTTATGCCCATCGTCTTTTATTTCGACGATATTGCAGCCGCAGCTTATCTGTAATCAATGCAATAAACTCGGAATTGGTCGGCTTGCCCTTTGCCGTATTGACCGTATATCCGAAAAATGTATTTAAGGTATCCAAATCTCCCCGATCCCAAGCGATTTCAATTGCATGGCGGATCGCACGTTCTACACGGGACGAGGTCGTTTCGAAATGCTTTGCAACTGCGGGATACAGCATTTTTGTAACACTTTCCAACAATTCCTGATTGTCAATGGAAAGTAAAATTGCCACACGCAGATAATGATAACCCTTAATATGTGCTGGTACGCCCAGCTGGTGAATGGTTTCTGTGACAACAAATTCCAGATCTTCTTCTTCTCTATTACTGGATTTGTCACTCTGTTCGCCCTGAACCAAACGGAAAATCCGCTGTGCCAGCATCTCCAGGTTGAACGGCTTCAACATAAAATAAGATGCACCTGACTCCATCGCCTGTTTTTCTATAAATGCACTATCGTATGCAGAAGTTACAATAAAATATGGTTGTTTTCCGGTTCCGGCATGGACACGCCGCATCAATTCCATCGCATCCAGATTCGGCAAAATCGCATCGACAATCACCACATCCGGTGCATCATGCTGAATCGCATCCACGAGTGTCCGGCCATCCTTTCTTCTGGTGATGACGTACAGTCCGGAGGCTCGCAGGCTGCTGGCACATGCGATTCCGTACTCTGCACTGTCATCTCCAATTAATACTTTAATTTTGTTGTCCATTTTGTATCTCCTTCTTTTTTCCTGACCTACATTTATTATTTTAACACATTAAAAACAATAATGCAATAGCAAATGTTGTCGGATTTTGTCGAAAAGAGAAGAAATCTATAAAGAATCGCAAAATAGAAAACGATAATTTCATAAGGAGTTTACTCCTTATCATTCTTTTTCTATTTTCCTCGAATTAATAAGAAGAAACTGCGACAATCTTGTTATTTTTTTGGATTGTCTGTTTCAATGTGACAGTCTGCAGATACGGGAAAATTGGTTTCCTGCCTGCCGATTTTCGGACGGAAAACCGCCTGTCATTTGTATGCGATAATCCAGCCGTTTTCGTACATAGTAATCTTAGAACGCAGATACAGCGTTCTCCATTCCAAAGAAAGAAGGCAATTTATGCAAACATGTTTTCGCCGCATTGCTGCGGCAATGCTGCTGGCTGTTGTGCCGGTCTATGCAGCTGCCGGATATTATGCATGGCGGCTGCCAGATAGCTACTATGTGCAGAGCGGTGCAACACTGTCCCTTTCTACCGCTCTGCACATTACGGCAGAACCAGAGCCGGAACAGGTGAAAGCTGCCTTTTCCAATACGGTTTCCACCGAGGAACAGTGCACCTTGTGTCTGTTTGGCATAGTACCGATTAAAACGGTTTCTGTACAAGCCATTGCACCGCCGTCTCTTGTGCCCTGCGGACAACCATTCGGTATCAAACTGCACATGGATGGTGTGATGATTGTCGGCTTCGGCAATGTGGAAAGCAAGGACGGCAGCTGCTGTCCGGCAGAAGAAGCTGGACTGCAAAAAGGAGATATGATTCATCAAATCAACGAGACATCTGTTACCAGCGGAGAAGAAGTACGGAACCGTATCCGATCCGCTGCTGGAGAACCGCTCACCTTCACCATTACCAGAGAAGGCGAAACCAAAACCATCACCGTCTCTCCCGTCTACTCCACAGCAGACCAGCAATATGAAACTGGGTTATGGGTCAGAGACAGTACAGCCGGCGTGGGTACTTTCACATTTTACGAACCCGAAAGTGGAGCATTCGGCGGACTGGGACATCCTGTCTGTGACACCGACACAGGTGCCTGCATTCCCATTGCAGAGGGGGAAGCCTGCCCGGTACAAATTCAATCCGTTCTAAAGGGCAGTGCCGGAACCCCCGGTATGCTGCAAGGCCAATTTTTAGAGGATGCAGATCCGCTTGGCACACTGCTCTGCAACAACCGCTGCGGCGTATTTGGCACACTGAAGGAAAATCCCGCACCGGACACCGAAGCGATTCCCATGGCATTTAAACAAGAGGTCGTCACCGGTGCGGCAACCATACTCTGTACGATTGCTGGCAGCGAACCCAATGCCTATACCATTGAAATTGCGGAAATCGACTACAACGGCAGCGACAGCACACAGAATATGGTCATTCAAGTGACCGATCCCGCTCTGCTGGAAGCAACTGGCGGCATTGTGCAGGGCATGAGTGGCAGCCCCATTCTGCAAAATGGCAAACTGGTTGGTGCAGTAACGCATGTTTTTGTAGATGACCCCTCAAAGGGCTACGGTATTTTCTGTGAAAATATGGTTCGATTTGGACAAACTGGTTCGTAACAAAAAAGCGGTATAAAAAACCTCACAGAAGAACGAATGCCCTTTCGGGTGTTCTCTCCTGTGAGTTTTCACGAAAATCCGTGATATAGATTTTACATATGATGTGAAAAGGCGGGTGTTCTTATCTATTATCGTCGCTGAAGCCACTCTCTACGAGGTCTACCAATGCATTCACAGCAGCTTGTTCATCCGAACCGTCTGCAATGACCTTAATCTGTGTACCGCCAATAATCCCGAGGGACAAAATGCCCAGCAAGCTCTTGGCATTTACACGGCGTTCTTCCTTTTCAATCCAGATAGAGGAACGAAACTCGTTCGCCTTCTGAATAAAGAACGTAGCCGGTCTTGCGTGCAAACCAACCTGATTCTGTACCATTACATCTTTACTGTACATAAACAAACTCTCCCATCTTCATATTGAAAATTTACTTTTCCACTTGCATTACAGCATGGAGTTTTACTTTGCCTTTCACTATTCTTATTATAGCCGATTTTCTCGCATCTGTCAACGCACAATTTGCGAAAAAAGACGCTTTTCCAAAAAAATTCTATGCATTGTGGTAAACGTCGTTTTACAAACAATCCGCTTTTGTGTATAATCACAACAAGGGAAAACAGCAATTTTTTCCCTCACAATTTGTTAAAATGCCACAACTGTTTTTCTCTATTTTTTGTCAACATACTTTGCATATAGATCCGGCCGCTTCTCCTTTGTCTCGGCAAGACTGGCGGCAAACCGCCATGTTTCAATATTTTTATGGTGTCCAGAGAGCAAAACGGATGGGACAGTCTGGTCATGCCAGACCTCTGGACGGGTATACTGCGGGTACTCCAACAAACCGTTGTAGTGGCTTTCCTCTTCAAAACAAACGGCATCCGGCAGTACGCCGCTACACATTCTGGCAACTGCATCCGTCAGCACCAGTGCTGGCAGTTCGCCACCGGTCAGTACATAATCCCCGATGGAGATCTCTTCGTCTATTATGGTATCCAAAATCCGCTGATCAATCCCCTCATAATGCCCGCAAAGCAAAAATAAATTTTCTTTTTGGGACAGCTCGACTGCCTTCTGCTGTGTGAAAACCGTTCCCTTAGGAGAGAGATAAATACAATGTGGTTTTGTCTGCCGTTCGGCACAGACTGCCTCCCAGCAGCGGTAAATGGGATCCGCCTGCATGACCATTCCTCTGCCGCCGCCATACGGCACATCATCCACCCGTTTATGTTTGTTCAAGGTATAATCCCGAATATTCCAGCACTGTACGGACAAGATACCGTTTTTTTGTGCTCTGCCGAGAATGCTCTCCTGTAAGACCGCTTCACACATTTCCGGAAATAATGTTGCAATGTCAATTTGCATCCAGCAATCCCTCCAGCGGGCGAATTTTCATACAGCCCTCCTCCAAATTGGTTTCTACAATCACATCTGGAATGGCGGGAATCAGCACTTCTTTTCCGCCCTCCGGTTGTACCACATAGACATCATTGGCCCCCGTCTGCAAGACATCTTTTAATATTCCGTAGGAAACACCGCTGTCCGCATCCAATACCTCCAGACCCATCAAATCCTGTACAAAATAGGTGCCATCCTCCAGTTCCACATCTTCCCGGTGCAGGTAAAGCATCTGGTTGCGGAGGGTTTCTGCCTGTTCTACCGTTTCATAGCCGCCCAGACGAAGCACCGCCATATTTTTCTGGACACGGGCATCTATGACTTCGACTTCTTTTTTCTCCTTTCCGAGATACAGAACGGGAAATGCACATAAAAACTCCGGGGAATCACACCACGGCTGCACTTTAACATCCCCACGCAGACCGTGCACGGTCACAATTTTTCCAATCTCCAAATAGTCCTTCATAAAAGCTCCTTTCCTGTTCCGCACTTACTGCCGCTCATAATACGCCATGCCACTGCTCGGTTCAAAATACGTCCGAATATAGCCGTCTCCAGAAACCACCACAAACTCGTTGGTATCCTCTAAATAATAAATGTCGTCCCCGTCTTCTGCCTCCAACTTGTGCAGAGCCTCTTCATCTGCAATCACGGCATTCGCTGCCGCTTCATAATCCCCTGCACTGTCAAATCCCATTTCTATCCCATGCTTCTCATAGTGGCTGTTCAGCAAGCTGTCATTGCGGAAGGTATAATAAACTGCACTGCCGGAAGGTTCTGTTTCCGGTTCCACGGACACCTGCTCCGCCTGCAATGTAACAGATGCGGTTATGGTTGTATCAGTTACTGTAGCCGTTGCAGTCTGTTCCGGCTGCAAATCCGTACCAACCGTTGTCATCCCATTTGCTGTCTGGGATTCCTCCGGCTGTTCCTGTACAAAATGTACGCCTGTCACACCGCCGACTACCAGTACCAGAAAAGAAGCAACGGCAATCCCGATTTTTTTCATTTGTTCCTGTTTCATATGGTTCTCCTGTTCCTAATACTGCTAATTATAAAAACAGACGTGCCGTCTCCGGTACGCCTGCCTGTGTGGTTCAGTCAATTTCAACTGCAATTTTCTGGTTGTTCTTTGCAGCACCGGAACGCATAATGATCCGAATCGCACGGGCAATTCTGCCCTGCTTGCCAATCACACGACCCATATCATCCGCTGCAACGTGCAGATGATACACGATCACGTCTTCTTCATTCGGTGCGTCCTCTGTAATTTCGATGGCAGACGGATCTTCCACCAATCCTGCCACAATGGTATACAGTAATTCCTGCATCATGCTCCTCCTTTCCACAAAAAGGAAAACAGCAAAGAAATGTGCAGACTGGCAAATGGAAAATCATCTGCTGTCCACATTACCCTGCTGGGATTCTGTTCTTAGAGAATGCCTTCCTTCTTCAGAATGCACTTTACAGAATCCGTCGGTTGTGCACCGTTCTTCAGCCACTGCTTTACCTTGTCTGCATCGACATTGACAGCAGCCGGATCCTTGGTCGGATCATAGTAGCCGATCTCCTCAATGAATCTGCCATCTCTTGGATACCGTTCGTCTGCAACTACGATACGATAAAACGGTGCCTTCTTTGCACCCATTCTTCTCAGTCTGATTTTTACTGCCATTTTGGTTTCCTCCATATCATTCTTGTTTGAATTTTTTATTCGCACACGCCGCTCGGCGGTGTCAATCTATCTCCAGCAGTTTCCTGCGGGAATGCGGTTATTTTTTCGGCATCAGCCCCGGTGGTACACCCGGAATGCCGCCCGGCATCCCACCGGACATATTTTGCAGCTGATCCAGATTCATACCAGCAAGCTGCTTCCTGGCACGCCGTCCCAACTTTCCACCTTTGCCGCCACCGAACTGCTTCATCATCTTCTGCATCTGTTCAAACTGCTTCAGCAAACGGTTGACTTCTTCGACCTTTGTGCCGCTTCCGGCAGCAATCCGGCGTTTCCGGGACGGATTGATTATCGACGGTTTCGCACGCTCTGCCTTCGTCATGGATGTAATAATTGCCTCAATGCGGACAAACTGTCTGTCATCCAAATCGACATCTTTTATCTTATCACCCACCCCCGGCAGCATGCCGATGATGGACTTGAGGGAACCCATTTTCTGAATCTGCCGCAGCTGATCCAGCAGGTCGTTCATGTCGAATTTGTTTTCTTCCAGCTTCTGTGCCAGTTTCCGGGCGTCCTTTTCATTGACAGAGCTTTCCGCCTTTTCAATCAGCGTCAGCACATCGCCCATGCCCAGAATACGGGATGCCATACGTTCTGGATGGAACGGCTCAAAATCGTCCAATTTTTCACCTGTACCAACAAACTTAATCGGTTTGCCAGTAACCGCCAGAACAGACAATGCGGCACCGCCTCTGGTATCGGAGTCCAGCTTGGACATCAAAACGCTGTCAATACCCAGTGCATCATCAAATGCCTTTGCCACATTGACAGCATCCTGACCGGTCATGGCATCGACCACCAACATAATTTCATTCGGGTTGGTCAATTCCTTCAGCTGTTTCAGCTCTTCCATCAGCTCTAAATCAATATGCAGCCGTCCAGCGGTATCCAGAATGACCACATCATTGCCGTGATCTTTTGCGTATTTCATCGCCTCTTTGGCAATAATCATAGGGGAAATCTGTCCCATTTCAAAGACCTTGACCCCTGCCCGTTCTCCGACCACCTGCAATTGGTGAATCGCAGCCGGACGGTAGATATCACATGCCACAAGCAGCGGATAGTGTCCCTCTTTTTTCAGCATCTTCGCCAGCTTTGCTGCGTGGGTCGTTTTACCGGAACCCTGCAAACCACAGAACATAATCACACACGGTGGTTTGGATGGAAAATGGATTCTTGCGTTGCTGTTCCCCATCAAGGCACAAAGCTCTTCGTTTACAATCTTGACCACTTGCTGTGCCGGTGTCAGACTGTTCAAAACCTCTTCGCCGACCGCACGGGCAGAGACCTTTGCTACAAAATCTTTTACCACTTTATAGCTGACATCGGCTTCCAGCAATGCCATCCGAACCTCCCGCATGGCTTCTTTTACGTCTGCTTCTGTAAGCTTGCCGTGTGCCCGTAGTTTTTTGAACACGTTTCCCAGCTTATCTGATAATCCTTCAAATGCCATTGCAAAACCCTCCCTGCTGTCGGTTTTCCTTTATAGAAGCTGCAAACCAGCCTCCACGCTGCTGCGAATTGCCGTACAGGCATCCTGCACAATGGATTCCTGACTGTTTTCTGCGAGTGCGGCAGCGGTTTCTGCAATCACAGCGTAATTTTGCCGCAGTGCACAGAGCTTTTCTGCGAACTGTAATTTTTCTTCCATACTGTTGAGCACCTGCTCGCTCCGTTTGACGCTGTCCCGCACCGCTTGCCGGGTCGTACCAGTCAAAGCGGCAATTTCCCCGAGCGACAAGTCCTCACTATAGTAATGCGTCATCATCTCCTGCTGTCTCGACGTTAAAAATGAACCGTAGCAATCCAGCAAAAGGATCATTCGCAAATCTTTTGCCATGTCCAGCCCTCCGTTATCTGTAAAGGTAGACTGCTTTACAAGTATACCGGATTTTTTTTCGTTTGTCAAGGGGTTTGCAAATCTTTTTTTGATTTTTTACATCAGACGGGATTGCAAAATCAACGAATCCGATTTTGCAATGCACTCTGAGCAGAAGATTGCAGTTTTTTTCTGTAATTATGCACAAAATTCAGATGAAAATTTCGGCACGAGATAAATATTTCCACGTTTTTTTCATGATTTATTTGTATTTGGATTGACTTTTTTTCTGGTTTCTGCTATACTATATTCAGTGTGCAGACGGCTTTCCAAACGGGAAATCCCATCCTGCAAAAGACAACCGACATTGCATTTGTGCAATGTCATGCAGAAAGGATCATTATTATGACGTTTTTTGAAATGTTTGACGCTGCAAAAGCAGGCTTCGCCAAAGCAGACGCCAGCGATCTGAACGGTCACATGGCAGTACAGATTGAAGTGACAGAAGATGGTACCGGTATTTTTTATGTAGAGGCAACCGATGGTGTGCTGAACGTACAGCCGTATGACTATCGTGATAACACGGCTTCTATCACACTGCCGAACAGCACTTTGTTTGCACTGCTGCGGAGAGAAACCACTCTGCCGGAAGCAGTTGCAGCTGGATTGGCTTCCGTAGATGGCTGCATGGAATCTGCTGCAAAACTGTTCGCAATCGTACCGGCTCCGAAAAAGGCTGCTGCTCCAGCCAAGGAAGAAGGGAAACCAGCTCCAGTAAAGGAAACTGTGAAGGAAAAAGTGAAGGCTGCTCCGGTAAAGGAAGAAGCCAAAGCGACTCCGGCAAAAGAAACCGTGAAGGAAACGACAACAACTGTAAAGGCAGCCGCAACTGCCGCAAAGACCGCTGCAAGTACAGCTACAAAGACCCAGCCGAGACGCAGCTGCGGTCGTGGAAGCAAGAAGTAAATTTCAAAAACAATCAGATAAAAATGGTTGCCGTATATGCGGACAAGCCTATAAAGAAAAACAGCCTGAGAGGATCGCAATCTTTTCAGGCTGTTTTTCTCAGCTTGACAAACTTAGAATTTGTCAATATCCTAATTTCTCATGGATTAGAACCACTTCCAATTCACCTGTCATTGGTTTCCACCATAAAACAGAAAGCCCTCGGCAAATCCTCTCTGGGCTTTACAATCCTTATATCGTACTAGAAATGTAGCTTCGCCTTTGCATGCCAAAAGGGTTGGTACAAAAAACTTGTGCAATGAAAGGCGGCAAGTGGTAAGATAAGGAACGCAAAGCAGCTTTTTTTCTGTCATCTTGTGTAATAGAAAAAAGACCTCCACCGCCGTTTTTTCCGGCAGCACAGGTCTTTTTTTCGTTATTTTCGTAAGAGAACAAACTTAATAAATTGGCAATGCTGTATAACGAC
>DYCW01000194.1:11264-13690 GCA_019417865.1 Ruminococcus sp.
GCAGCGTCAGATGTGTATAAGAGACAGGCTGTATAACGACCAATCAGGTGCTGCAAAATAACAGCAACATCCGCTTCATCCAACACGTCATCTACCACGCAGTCGGCATTTACCATTTGTTCATGGGATAAAAATACCATACCGTTGATATGCTTTTGCAGGAGAACAGCATCAATTGCGGTCACCTCGCCGTCACCATCCACATCACCGTACAGAGTCGCTGTAATGCCGCCCGGAACATTGCTTTCTACCGTTACGGTTGTTGCAGTCGTTTCCGCAGTGACATAGGTTTCTGTAACTTCGGTTGTGGTTTCTGTGGTTGTTATTTCCGTTGTAGTTGCCTCTGTAGTAGTGGTTTCTTCTGTCGTTGTGGTTGCCTCGGTTGTAGTGGTTGTTTCGGTTGTAGTCGTTGTAGTTTCGGTTGTGGTTTCCTCCGGCACAGTTGTGGTATCCGGCACAATGGTCAGATAATCCATAGAGCAGTAACCGTTCTTGCCCTCATACGTTACGGCTGCCCACGCTCCGTTTGCCGTTGTCACTGTTACAATCGCTTGATTCGGAATCATTGTGACAACAGAAGAAGTAGTGGACGGATCACTTCTCAGATTCAAAGCAGAGGCAGTCACAACATAGGTGCCTGCATAGCTGTCTGAAAAATCAGAAGGGATCACGACAGTGGTTGTATCCTGTGTAGTATCTTCCGTGGTATCTGTGGTTGGCGGAACCGTTGTGGTATCACTTCCGCCAAAGCTTGTGCTCAGAAGGCTCTGATATACCATATTGGTACGCTGTACGAATGCACTGTTCGAACCATAGCTGTCATTTAATGCGGCACGATACATATCATCCAGTGTGACTGCACCGTAGGAGCCAGCATAACCAGCTGCACGGGAAGCGATTCTGGAGGCAATGCCGCTGCCGAAGTTATAAATATCGGCATACAATACCAATGCACCTGCATCGGTCAGCCCTTTATTCTGACCGGAAACGATGTAACCCTGTACATCTGAGAAAGCGAGTGCATCCTGTGCTGCCACACCGGCATCTGTTGTCAACAGTGTAGAAACAGCGTTTCCCTCAGAAACAGAAAAGGTTCTGTAATTCCAGTTGGTAGCAGTCAGGATTTCATTGTAAAATGTATTGCCCAGAATGGACTGTGACAGATCCGGGGCATTGTTGCAAATGCTCTTGAGCAAATTCAATGCCCTTCCTGCGTGCCATTGCAGCTTACCGATGCTGCAAGCACCACAGTCATTGCGGTTAACAGAGCCATAAGACCCTTCATGAGACATAATACAGGAAATTGCAGTAGATGTCATCTCATCCAATGATGCTGCTGCGGTAGACACCGCACCGCCCACGAGAGACAACAGCAGCAGAAGAACGGTAGCACAGGAACAAGCGACTGCTGAAAGTTTTTTGAACATAACGTATACTCCTTTGTTTCTTCACTTCAAAGCGCGTATACAGCAGTCTATGGCTGCATCGCTGTACGGCAGCCGAATTTCCAAACGACCGCTGCCGGCAATGCAATGGGGATTCGATGCAGGGAAAAACGATGAAACAGACAGGACAGCATTCGTTGCAACAGGGTGCATTGTCCTGCAAACCTACCGTTGGCGGAAACAGCCTGTATGCTTCGGGGCCTCTCTCCGTCTCGATCGCCTGCATTACAAAAGAAACAGTCATTCTAAAAGAAACTGTTTCACGGCAGAAATCGTTTTGTAATTTCTTTACCGTACTGCATTTATTATAGCATACTTGTAACCGTTTTGCAAGACTTTTTCGCAACTTTTTTCCCTTCTTTATCGAGAAAGTACAGTAGGAAATAGAAAAAAAGCGACGGATTTGTGGAAAAAACACAAAGATTCTGAACAGTTTCACAACGCATTTCCTCTTTTTTCGATAAGAACAGACAAAAAGTGCCGTTCCGATATGGAAAAGCCCTCTGAAAGGAACCGGAAATATTTTTTTAGAATTTACAGAAATTCGATTGAATTCCAAGAAAATGGATGATAAAATGAAAGCAGGCGTGTATCATAAGAATCATAAACAACAGTTTATAGGAATATGTCGTCTTTCTGCCCTTTCCTTTCCGAATGTTGTATTTTCTGTGGGTCCTGTCGGAAAAGTTTGGCGAAAACAGCAATTGAAAATACGCTGAAAATATAGTATAATAAGAATAACTGCAGTCTATGACCACTTTCCTTTAGAAAACGAAGGATATATTCGATGGCGGAAGGCTCGAAATCCCCCACTGCCGTCCAGGACAATTGCGTTGACTGCTTGTTACATGACGGGGAAATCCCTGATGGAATCAGTGGTATCAACGGTGCAGGTGCCGCTTCCGCTGTGCAGTAGATTGCCGCACAGTGTAGGAATGAAATTCAAATGCACCGAGGAACGGAGAGAATTATGGAGAAAAA
>DYCW01000195.1 GCA_019417865.1 Ruminococcus sp.
GAACCCAAGCACCTGTTCTCTGAACCTGTCACGGTCTTGTCCAGTGGCTTTACAGAATGTCTGCAAATCCTTTTCAGCAGCTTTCAACTTCGCCGCCATTGCCTGATAGTCTGCCGTTGCCGCTGCTTTCAATTCCGGATTGTCGGTGAAATCTGCTGCATCCTGCATCTTCGCTGTCTGCCGTTTCAGCTCCCGAATCTTCCGTTCCTGTGCCCGCTGCATCTGACTGATTTCATATTCGGTATACTTTTTCCCATTCCACTCAATGTTTTTTTCATTGAGTTTTTCCAGCTCTTTTTTGCCATAGTTTGGCGTGCTCAATCCAGGGAAGTAAGGATACCAGTCGTGGCGGCAATTCCAACCTCGAAACCCTGCACCGCTGCCGTAGCCAATTTCCGACAGGGTGAAAACTTTCATGCCGTCAATGATTTTCCCAGCATCTTTTCCGGTCAACGTGACAAGCTGCCCCTGCCATACCACATGGGTGGGTCTGGCACCGGAATGGGCAGAGATTTCCATCAGATAACAACCGTTCGCCTCAGCATTCATTTTGCCGATTTCCGCTGCTGTCTGTCCCACACCGGTCAAAGCTGCACAGCGGATGGCAACATCCAGCTTATCCGTATGCCCGGACGGATATTCCACTGTCAAGCCACCCTGTGCCGCCTGTTTCAGCACATTCCGGATGGCTTCCTGATAGGAGAATGCCCCGCTGGTAATCTGCATGTAGGCATCATTGCAAGCCCTGTAAAATGCTCTCTGTGTGGTCAGAGCGGTCGTGCTGGTCAGGTTGTCCATGACACCCAGCGTCTTCCGAAATCCGGCTTCTAACGTCTGCCGCATGCTGTCTGACTGCCGGATGTCCACTGGAATTTTTCCGGCTGTCTCGTAAACTTGATTGTCAACTGCAACGGTACGAACACCGGCATCTTCAAATAATGCCTGTACCTGTTTGACGGTCTGATTGGTTTGTCTGGCGATGATTTGTAAAATGTCATTGTAGAGCAAACCAGCTTCTTGCAGCATTTCCGCCTGATGTTTCGTGCTGTCAGATACAAACCCCATTTTCAGAATCCGCCGCACCATCGCAGACAGAATGGCATCCTCTAAGCGTGCATAATGCAGCAAAAC
>DYCW01000196.1 GCA_019417865.1 Ruminococcus sp.
GTATTTTCATTTCTCTTTCCGCCAACAGATATGAATCCGTTAAAAAGATATTCTGACTGTTCTAAAAATTCGCAAAGGCTGATTCCGTTGTACATTATTTTAACCTCTTCTTGTTAATTCTTATCATAAAGTATCGTTTAACGGTACTTTTTTTATTTTAGCCTCAAATAACCCGCTGATTTTCAAGCTGAATTTCAATATTTTGTACCATTCACCTATGAAATGCCTCAACAAATGTATATGTATCCTCTTACCCCTGAATATGATGCGATACGCAATTTCACCAGCAGCTTCTGTGACTTTTCGGATGCTGAAACCTTTACCAGCACGCAAGAATTGTATAATATATTTAGTTCTTTATATGCTGGGATCTTCAAGGATATCACTGGCTTTTCTCAGGCGTTTTATCTTGTCAACAAAGATAGGCTGAAGAAAGACAGAAAACGCCATAATGGTGAGAACATTCGTGGATTTTATGGCGTTAGATTAAACACAAATAATTAAAAATAACGGCTCGTAAAAAGCTGTTATCATAAAATAATTTAAAAAGGAGAAAATGATTATGATCGATGTTAAAAACGCAAAAGGCAAGCTTACCAAAAAAGAACGCAATATTATTGAGGGTATGGAAGAGAGGGGCTTTTCTGGTGAACTTGTGAGAAAATATACTTACATTACGAAATTTAAGCTCACAAAATCTGAAATAACGTTTGAGTTTGATATTTCAAGATATTCCAGACTCAGCGTAGAAAAATGGTTAGAGAATCTTGAGGAACGTTTTCAAATGTTAAAAGATTCTATGATGATTGACGAAGAGATCAAAGCAATTAGGAAAGAAATGGAGGCATTGAAAAATGGAGAATAAGCTTCCAAAAATAAATGTCCAAATTTGCCCCGCTGATATGACTCTTGATGATGCAATTGCATCATCAAGAGAACTTACAGAAAATATTAAGAATCCTATGCTTGCGTCGATGGGATTTACCACAGAGTATACTATTGGTGATTCCAAGGAATATCTTACATTTATTATCAATGGAAAAGATGTGGACAAGCTTAAAGATGGTGAATCCATCTGTATTTTTGCAGCAACTGATTCTGGAAAAACAAAAGTTATAGAACAGATTGCCATGAGTATTCTAAAAGATGAAAAAATTAAAGTATTTACCAATCGTAGAGCTTGCAAGATGCAGATTATAAAAGATGCATACAAAGATTTTGACTGGAAAATTATCCCTGATGAGTTGATAGACAAAATCAAATTTAACAGTAATATCGAAGTCATGACGTATCAGGATTTTGTCAGACATAAACACCGCTATCATGGAAAAAAGATGACCCTTATTTGTGACGAATGCCACTGCTTTGCCGAGGACTCCACATTTACGGTATATCCTCAGCAGATGCTCGATTTTCTGCACGCCAACCTTGATAATACCAGGCGTATTTACATAACAGCTACGCCAGAGGATGTTCTGCCTGCTATCTGGAATATTGAATCATTGACTGATACAGAACTCTGTCCTCTTACAAAAGATAATTTTCAAGAAGTAATCAGGAAAAATCCATTAAAAAGCGAAACAAGAATCAGACATATTTATCTCATGAAAACAAATTGGGATTATTTAACTTTCAGGACATATGATCCTGCCGATAGAGGCACCTTGATTAAGTACATTGATGATAACTGCGAAAAAGGCAATAAATCGCTTATATTCATCAATGACATAGATAATGGAGCAGAATTGCAGGAGCAACTTAAGGTCAGTCAGCATATTTATTCCGATGATGATAAACGTTCGGAACTGTGTGAAATAGCCGTGAATGAAAAATTCAGATCCGAAACACTGATTACAACGAAAGTTGCGGAAAATGGTCTTTCGCTTCATGACGAGAAATTATCTATGATAGTTGCAGAAACTTATGACCCTGTTGTTTTACAGCAGGTAATTGGCAGGGCAAGAGTCAATCGCAGGAATCCCCGTGAAATTACTGTTCTTATCCCTGACTACTCTCTTAGTCAGCTTGGAAGTATAAAGGGCAAGCTCTATATGCAGCTTTCTAATTTTATGAAAGCTGCTGAAAATCCAGATTTTGCGATGCAGTATCTTCCGCAGCCGAATCCTTGTATTTATTATGATGCCATTCTGAAACGTCCTGTTGTAAATGATACAGGTATCAAGACTATCAGGCATCAGCTTGATGATATTACCAATATGATTGAGGAAGAGAATATTCAGCCACACGATTTTGTACGCAGAATTCTTTCAATCTATGACAAGGATATCCAGAATATCGAAAGTCTTTCTATCGGCTACAATGTCAAAGCTGAGTGCATCAGGCGTATTACCGAGGCGTGGGGAGCGTATAAAATTAGCGAAAAAAATGATGAGGCTGTAAGGGTACTGAAAGAAGCACTGAAAGCTGCCTGCAACGAAACTGAAGCCTATCCGAAGACATTTAAATCTAACATTCAGCTTGATACTGTTAATGAGATATTGCGTTTTGCAGGAATCAATGAAAAAGTGTACAAAAGTATGGTATACGGTATCATGAAAGACGATTCCACATCCTGCGAGAATTCAAATGAATAATTATATATTATATACATGAGGAGGAACTATTATGGCAGTCAATACAAGAAAAGAATCAAAACGCATACCACTGCAAAAAGCAATCTGGTGTAAACTCCGTTATTGGCAGAGTTTACAGGATATCAGCGATTCAGACCTTGCCTGCTATCTTGGTTGCAGTGAAAGAACCCTGCACAACTACGATATTGACCCAAGTGCTTTGACGCTGAAAACAGTTGACAGTTTTTTATTAGTAAATGATATGACATTATCTGAATTTTTGACATCGGCATGAGAAAACATAGGCAGACTATGCCATAAGGTGTAG
>DYCW01000197.1 GCA_019417865.1 Ruminococcus sp.
GTATAAGAGACAGGGTTTAGATGGTATTGCAGTCAGGATACAAAGATAGGTTTTTTGGATACAATTTTCCCGAATCAGGCGGTTGATTTCCCGTAGAGCAGCAGCATTTTTTGCAGCGATTACCAATCCCTCTGTATTGCGATCCAGTCGATTGCAGACGGCAGGAGCAAAGCTCTGTTCTTGTTCGGGATGATAGGCACCCTTTTGCTGTAAGTAGGCGTGGAGATGATGGACAAGACAATTGTCAGCATGTTTCGCATCACTGTGCACTAACATTCCAACGGGCTTATATAAAATCAATAGATTGGCATCCTCGTAGCAGACAGAAAGCCTGGCAGCATCGCCCTGTGCTGCCTTTTTTTCGGCAGCTGTCGGAGTGGTTTGCAGGCAGTCATCTGGTAAAAAAACGGTAATGACATCACCAGTTTGCAGCCGTGTTTCTCCTGTACAGCGTTTTCGATTGACTTTGATTTGTTTTTTTCGAATGGCTTTATAAAGCAGGCTGGTTGGCAGAGATGGCAGCATTTTTTTCAGAAAGCGGTCTACTCGCTGTTCGCTGTCATTTTGTTGGATCAGAAATGTTTTCATAAATGATTTTTATTTCGCAAAGATGCGAACTCCCTTCTATAACTTCTATTTGAGTATACCATAAATTCTTGCAAAAGAAAAGGATGTCTTTGTATTTTTTGAATGGAAGAGGTGAGAAAAATTGGCAGAAAAGAAAGAAAAACAAATGACAGAAACGGAAAATTTAAATAAAGGACACCGCAGTCGAATGCGAAACCGTTATTTATCATGTGGATTTTCTGGCTTTCAGGAACATGAAATACTGGAAATGCTACTGTTTTATGCATTGCCTCGTGTGAATACCAATCCGATTGCACATCGTCTTCTAAAGACATTTCATTCGCTTTCCGGTGTCATGGATGCAGACATTACAGAACTGAAAAAAATTCCGGGGATTCGAGATCAGGCGGCAATCTTTTTGAAAATGATGCCAGATTTATTTCGTTGTTATCAGCTTAGCAAAGAAAAAGAAGAAGCAAACCGTATCAAATTGAATGTTGAACGAAAAGCTGTCATGACAGCACATTTACGAAACTTGTACACGGGGGTCAGCAAGGAACAAGTGGCACTGATTTTGCTGGACAATGGTATGCAGATAATTGAACAATGTTTTGTGTCAGAAGGTTCTGCCAGTCTGGTATCTGTCAGCATTCGGAAGATCGTAGAAATTGCTCTGAAAAACAATGCTGCCTTTGTGATATTGGCACATAATCATCCGGCTGGTTCTGCTGCACCTTCTCAAGAGGATATGTATGTTACCAAACAACTCTACAATGCTTTGCGATATCTGGATATTACATTGGAAGATCACTATATTTTAGGAAAGGATATGGTTTTATCCATGCGGGAACATGGTTTTTGGGAAACACTTCTGTAAGCGGATCATTTGACTGCATGTTGCAAAATAGGACATACAGTTGTCCTATTTACTGTGGTATTATGAATAATATGCGGCAGCAGCTGCAATGCCAATCACAATCATTGTCTTGCTGTTTTACAGGAGTATCCGTATCTGTTAAAATCAATCAGGAGGTGTGCTGGAGATGGAACAGTTCGTATTACATGCACCATATCAGCCGACTGGTGATCAGCCGGAAGCGATTGCTGAATTGGTGAAAGGCATTCAGAACGGTGAGCATGAACAAACATTGCTGGGTGTAACTGGTTCTGGAAAGACATTTACCATTGCCAATGTAATCGCACAGGTCAATAAACCAACATTAGTTTTGGCACACAATAAAATTCTGGCAGCCCAGCTTTGTTCAGAATTTAAAGAATTTTTCCCGGAAAATGCGGTAGAATATTTTGTCAGCTACTATGACTATTACCAGCCGGAGGCATATGTGCCCAGCACAGACAGTTATATTGAAAAGGACTCCTCAATTAATGATGATATTGATAAGCTGCGACATTCTGCTACAACGGCATTGGCGGAGCGGAGAGATGTGATCATCGTTGCCAGTGTCTCCTGTATTTACTCGCTGGGTAGTCCAGAGGAGTACCGTTCTATGGTGGTTTCCGTCCGAAAAGGGATGGAAAAACCAAGAGAAGTGCTGTTAAAAGAATTGGTTGCCATCCAATATGAACGAAATGACATCCAGTTTGTGCGAAATAAGTTTCGGGTACGGGGTGATGTGGTGGAAATTTTTCCGTCGAGTTCCAACAATATTGCCATCCGAGTAGAATATTTTGGAGATGAAATTGACCGTATCTGTGAAATTGATACCATCACAGGCAATGTACTTTCGACTTTGCAGCACGCTGCGATATTTCCGGCATCGCATTATGTGGTCAGCAGTGACCGTGTTACCAAAGCGGTTGCAGAAATTGAAGCAGAATTGCAGCAGCGAGTGGCATATTTTGAAGCCAATCATAAGCTGATCGAAGCACAGCGGATTGCACAGCGGACACACTACGACATGGAAATGCTGCAGGAAATCGGATTTTGCAGCGGTATTGAAAACTATTCTCGCATCCTCGCTGGCAGACCAGCTGGCAGCGTTCCCTATACGTTATTAGACCATTTCCCGAAAGATTTTTTACTCGTGGTAGATGAAAGTCATGTAACATTACCGCAGGTGCGTGCGATGTCTGCTGGTGACCATGCAAGAAAGGCAACACTGGTGGACTATGGTTTCCGGTTGCCAAGTGCCTTTGACAATCGACCGTTGAACTTTGATGAGTTTTATGAACGTGTGCCACAGGCGATCTATGTCAGTGCCACACCAGGTGAATTTGAAAAACAGCATTCTAGTTCCATCGTGGAACAGGTGATTCGTCCTACTGGATTGTTAGATCCATTGGTCAGTGTGCGTCCAGTTTCCGGACAGATGGAAGATTTATATTCAGAAATTCAAAAACGAGTAGAACGAAAAGAACGAGTATTGATTACAACCCTGACCAAACGTATGGCAGAAGATCTAACTGCTTATCTGGAAAAGCTATCTGTTCGGGTGCAATATCTGCACCATGATGTGGATACGGTGAAACGAATGGAAATCATTCGAGATTTGCGGCTGGGCGAGTTTGATGTATTGGTTGGGATTAATCTACTGCGAGAGGGATTGGATATTCCGGAAGTTTCTCTGGTTGCCATTTTGGATGCCGATAAAGAGGGCTTTCTGCGAAGTGAAACCTCTCTGATTCAGACGATTGGGCGTGCTGCCCGCAATGCGGGCGGAGAAGTCATTCTCTATGCAGACGAAGTAACTGGGTCAATGGAGCGGGCAATGGTAGAAACAGAACGTCGCAGGAAGAAACAGATGCTATACAATGAAGCACATGGTATTGTGCCAAAGACCATCACAAAAGCCGTGCGGGATGTCATTGAAATTGCAAGCAAAGATGAAGTCGAGGAGAAAACGGCTGCACCGAAGATGAACGAAAAGGAACGAAAGGCACTCATTGAAACGTTGACTGCACAGATGAAAGAAGCGGCAAAACTGCTGGAGTTTGAGCATGCTGCATATCTGAGAGATAAAATTCAGGAGCTGAAGGGGAAGAAAAAATGATAGATCGGATTAAAATTCGTGGAGCAAGGGTGAATAATCTGAAAAATATTGATGTCGATATTCCAAGAGATGCCTTGGTTGTCATGACAGGACTTTCTGGTTCTGGAAAGTCCTCCCTTGCTTTTGATACCATTTTTGCAGACGGACAACGTCGGTATATGGAAAGCCTGTCTTCCTATGCCCGGCAATTTTTGGGACAAATGGAAAAACCGGATGTCGATAGCATTGAGGGTTTATCGCCTGCGATTTCGATTGACCAGAAGACAACTTCTAAAAACCCCCGTTCTACAGTGGGAACAGTCACAGAAATTTATGACTATCTACGGTTACTGTATGCCAGAATTGGCATTCCGCACTGTCCGATCTGCGGACGGGAAATCCGACAGCAGAGCATCGATGAAATGGTAGACCGTGTGTTGTCGCTGGAGGAGGGCACGAAAATTCAGTTGTTAGCACCCATTGTCAGAGGAAAAAAGGGACAGCATGTCAAAGAATTGGAAAAGGCACGGCGTTCCGGCTATGTTAGAGTCAAGGTGGATGATATCTTATACGACTTGTCAGAAACGATTTCGCTGGATAAAAATAAAAAGCATACAATTGAAATTGTAGTAGACCGACTGGTGGTCAAGGAGGGCATTCGTTCTCGTCTGACAGATAGTTTAGAAACGGTTTTCTCTCTAACAGGTAGCATTGCAGCTGTGGAGGTTATCGGAAAAGAAACATGGCTGTTCTCTCAAAAATATGCTTGTCCGGAACATAATATTTCCATTGAAGAATTGACGCCGAGAATGTTTTCCTTTAATAATCCCTACGGAGCTTGTGAAAATTGTACAGGTCTGGGTGTCTTTCAGAGGATTGATCCCGATTTGATTGTGCCGAATCCGGATCTCAGTATTGCTCAGGGTGCCATTAAGGCACCAGGTTGGAACAGTTTAGATGATACTTCGATTGCCATGATGTATTATCAGGCAATTTCTCAGAAATATCATATACCGTTGGACGTACCAGTAAAGAATTTGCCGAAAGATGCCTTGAAGCCATTTCTCTATGGTACAACAGAAGAATTGTTTCTGCACAGAGTACAGGAAAATGGCAGAACAAGTGGATATCGTGCACCATTTGAAGGAATTATTCCCAATATGGAACGGCGGGCAAAAGAAGGTTCAGAGTGGGCAAAAGCAGAAATTTCTGCTTATATGGCATCTGTACCCTGTCCGGTTTGCCACGGAAAACGATTGAAAAAGGAAATTCTTGGTGTGACTGTTGGTGGCTTGAATATTATGGAATTGACTGATCTTTCGATTGCAGAGAGCCTACAGTTCTTTGAAACCCTCCAGTTGACAGAACAGGAGCAGCATATTGCCAAACAGATTCTCAAGGAAATCAGAGAGCGTCTGGGATTTTTGAAAAATGTTGGGCTGGAATATCTGACTCTTTCCCGTACCGCCGGAACGCTTTCTGGCGGTGAAAGTCAGCGGATTCGTTTGGCAACGCAAATTGGATCCTATTTGATGGGTGTGTTATATATATTGGACGAACCGAGTATTGGATTGCATCAAAGGGACAATGATAAGTTGATTGAGACATTAAAGCGGCTGCGTGACCTTGGAAATACGCTGATTGTCGTAGAACACGATGACGATACCATTTTGGCAGCGGACTATGTGGTGG
>DYCW01000198.1 GCA_019417865.1 Ruminococcus sp.
TGGCAGAGGTGTTCCATGATGCGTGGGATGAACCGCAGCTGATCTTTGGTCAGCTCAATTAACCGCAAGCCCTGCTCTCGATAGGCATTGGCAATTGCCTTGATCGTTGCCGATTTTCCCGTTCCGGCATCTCCGGCAAGCAGCACATTGGCTGCATATTTTCCGGCAAGCAGTGCCTTTGTGTTGTCAATCACAATATTCCGTTCCCGTTCGTAGCCGACCATCTGGTCGAGGGAAATCGGGTCAGGGTAACAAATGGGAATGATTTCGCCGTTGGTATCCAGTGTAAACATATGATACTGGGCATACAATCCATAGCCATGCCGGTCGATGGCAGCTACTCGCTCATGATAGGCAGCTGACAAATCCATTTTGCGGATATTCCAAGTCGGTAAATCCGGGAAGAACGGCATCTCTGCCTGAAGCTGAGAGGCAGTCAGCATGGCGATTTTCTGGAACAGCTTTAATTCCGTTTTCAAGCAGTTTTTCATGGCATCGGAAACCGGTTTTCCAGCTCCAATCCGCTGCACATAAACAGTTTCTTCTTCCAGTACAATCTTTTCAATATAGTCCGTTAAGTTATCTGTTGATGCATAGAGTGCTGCAACAACGGCACTGTATGCACGAATTTGTTTTGCCATATCTTTTCGTTCGATATGACAAAAGTCCATGAGTGCATGGATGACTGGATTTTGCTGCAAGCCACGGAATAGCACCAGTGCATCCAGTCCATACCCCAGTTCTTCTTTTAAAGTCATAAAAGGTTCATCCTCTTTTCCGTTATGGGTTCTGTTGCTTGATTTACAATATCATTATAATATTACAGTTCGAGTAATGCCTCTGCTTCATATTCATTAAAGGCATAGTCACCGGCTCCAATGGTGCAACGCTGTGTCGCATATGTCATGAAGCCCACATCGTGTTCTTCATCCCATGTGCATTCTGCTTCTACACCGATACAGCAAAGACCGTCTTTCTGTTCATTCATAATACAAATGGAGTGCGGAGACAGCAAATTACGAAACGCCTGTATGTCTGTTACATCTGGCATGATTTGCTGCATTTCTTCCGGTTCATATCCATATAGTTCCTGAAGCTCTGCATATTGTTCCAATAAAGTGGAGAGCAGCAGGTTTAGAATTGCTTCCTGATTTTCCTGAAGAAATGCAACTGTATGTAGGTGGGCATTCGTAACTGTTTCCTCATCAATAGAAACATCCAATTCCAGTTCTTTTCCGAAGAATGCATTCCAGTCTGGAAGAGAAATCGTGGTTTCATAGCCATATTCTGTTTTTTGAAAAATAGATTGTTTCATAAAATTTTCTCACTTTCCATTTTTAAAAAGAATAGGAATTTCTTTTTTCTGCCTTATTTTCCAATACTGCAATTTGTGTAAAGGTGTGGAGAAATTTTTCATGCCATTCCGCAGGGGCTATTCTTGTAGGTGCCCACGCTTGCAACTGCTCCGGTGTATAGTCCTTTTGATTGATAATATGAATGGTTTCATAGAATAATTTTCCTAAATCTTGCAAGTCGGAAGACTGATAGGGACGCAGCTGTAAGACATCCTGAAAATAAAGCATTGTTTTTCTTATAGCAATTCGATGATTTTAGCGGTACATTCTGTGCAGGACAACGGTGTAACCCCTTCTTTTGCCAAGTCTGCTGTCCGGTAGCCAGCTTCCAGATACTTGTCTACATCATCTTCGATTGCCTTTGCCTCGTCCATCAGACCAAATGAATAGCGTAGCATCATAGCAGCAGAGAGAATCGTTGCAATCGGGTTTGCTTTGTTCTGACCGGCAATATCCGGTGCAGAGCCGTGAATGGGTTCATACAATCCACGCTTGGTGCTGCCCAGAGAAGCCGATGGCAGCATGCCAATGGAGCCAGTAATCTGAGACGCTTCATCAGACAGAATGTCACCAAACATATTAGAAGTTACGACGACATCAAATTGTTTCGGATTTTTGACCAGCTGCATGGCTGCATTGTCTACCAGCATATCGGTGCAGGTCACATCTGGATAATCTTTTGCAACCTCATGTACGACTTCTCTCCACAGGCGGGAGCTTTCCAGTACGTTTGCCTTGTCAATCGAAATAACACTTTTGTTCCGCTTCTGTGCGGTTTCAAATGCAACTTTGGCAATTCGCTCAATCTCCATCCGGCTGTAGCATTCCGTGTCATAGGCTTCCTCGCCGTATTTGCCGGTTCTTCTGCCCCGTTCGCCGAAGTAAATACCGCCGGTCAGTTCCCGTACCATCATGATATCAAAGCCCTTTGCAACGATATCCTCTCTCAGCGGACAGTCACCTTTCAGTGCCGGATAGAGTTTTGCTGGACGCAGGTTGGTAAACAGTCCCATTGCCTCCCGAATGCCGAGCAGAGCCTTTTCCGGACGCAGATGCGGCGGCATTTCGTCCCACTTGGAGTGACCGACTGCACCACCGACTGCACCTAACAGCACGCTGTCGCTTGCCAGACAGCCGTCCACGGTTTCCTTTGGCAATGGAATCCCCGTTGCATCGATGGCACAGCCACCGATGAGATAAGGGGTGCATGTAAAGGTATGACCATACTTTTCACCGATTTTTTTCAGGACAGCCACAGCACTGTCTACGATTTCTGGACCAATGCCGTCGCCTTTGAGTAAAGCAATATTATAATTCATGAGAAGGACTCCTTTTTATTAGAATTTTGAGAGACTGCCGGTAAAAATACCGGCATTTTCTCCAGATACTTCTTTATTATACATCATATCGGTGTGAATTACAAGGTTTTTGTAAAAATTCTGTGGTTTCCTACAAAAAACCGATGCAGCATGACACTGCATCGGCATTTTGTTTCCTGCCTTTGAGGGCATCAAAATCTTTGTCTTTTTCATCACGTAACGGCGGACGGATCATCAGCGGTCATTCGCAGCCTTTTCCCGTACTGGAATCCAGATGGCACTTTCATAGTCGGGGGACTGCATGTCAATGGGTTTGTCACTGTACCATTCCACACTGTAGCCGTCGGCAAGTTCATAGTGTGGATTGCCCGGCAGCCATTCCTTGAAAATCCGTGTGTTAATGGTTTGCAATGCAGCGGGAAGTGGACCGACACAGCGAAAGACTGCCCATGTGAAAGCTGGCAGGGTATACAGCTCCATGCCATCCGGCACAGCACCGCCGTCATATTTTCCGGCAATCATGTACCGAAATGTTCCGTCCTCTGTGACATCAATGCAGACGCCCAGTTGTCCAATTTTGCATCGAATCAGAGCTGCCATCCAATCCGCAGAATATTTCTGCTGCTGACAGTTCTGTGCAAATTCTGACCAGAACAACGGAATTTTTTCATAGGAATCGGTTTCCGAGAACGTCTTTGAAAATCCGATAAGCTGTAAGGCATCCATGTTTTGAATCGTATAATCCATATCTGTTCCTCCTTGAATGGAAATTGTGATTTTCAGAGGCAGAAAGGGACGAATCAACGAAGCATGGCTGCTGAGCTGGCTGGGTGGAATACCATGAAATCGAGTAAATGCTTTCGCAAAGCTTTCTGGTGTTTCATAGCCATATCGGAATGCCACATCAATTACCTTTTCTTTTTTTGCCAGCAAATCCAATGCTGCCAGATATAGCCGCCGGTTACGCAAATATTCCTTGACGGAATAACCTGTCACAATTTGAAATCCACGCTGAAAGTAAAACGGAGAGATGTGTACCGTTGCTGCAATTTCTGTAATACGGATATCCTCCAGCAAGTGCTGTTCCATGTAGTCGATGGATTTGCGTAGGGCTTGCATCCATTCCATTTTCCTCACCTCCTGTTCTGATTATACCAGAACAGGGAAGCACTGTCCTGTCATTTTCTGCACAGTTTTGTCTGGTTTCAAGCTTTCACATTGGTTCCATAGACGGCTTCAAATGGATGCAGCAGTTCCCTGCATAAGTGGGTCGAGGTAGGCAACCGCCGCTGTTGTAGCACGTGCTCCCTTTATCCCTTCCGGATGATTGTGAGTCACAGCTGTTACGCTGTCACTCATTTGCAGAGCTTCTTCCAATGTGTCCGCAGCAAATCCGCAAGCACTGACCCCATTGCCAAAGCTGTTGTAAGGTTTGGGATGGTCGCTGTAAATCCAGTCGAAAAAGGTTCCACCGAACCCGCTGGCAGGATAGGGTCGTCCGATTTTCTGCATCCATTGTACCGCTGCTTCCGATAGGTTTGCACCATTGGTTTTATGATCCAGTACTGCCTTTGTCACAGCAAGGGACAGGATACTGTCATCTGTTGGGAAACATTCTTTTGTAAACAGGGCAAAGTCTTTTTTTCGGTAATTGTGAAATTCAAAACGAGAGCCGGCGATATCGCCAATGATAGCACCAATCATGAGAAAACTCCTTCTATCGATAAATACAATTATCCTCTAAATTTTGATAATACGCATCATTTTCCCAAGAAGAGTGGCTGGTGTCACAACCAACATACACTACCTTGTTCCCTCGGATCACGAATCCAATACATTCGCCCCATTCGCCTTCCCCCTCGACTGAATAAGCGACTTCATCCGTTTGTGGAACTTCAACTGTTAAGGATGTGAACCAGCTATAGTGCAGAATCTCTCTGATTGTTTTCAGTTTGGGTAACGTGTAATCTGTATCAACGCCTTCAAAAATATTGCAGCATTTAATGATATTTTCACAGATCGTATCTATCATCGTAACCGGCATATTGTTAAAATGTGCAATACATTTTTCAGCATAATCTATGATTGTGTGGTTCTCCAAACATACAAACAGCATATCATCTTCCTCATTTTTGAAGATTTTGCTTTGAAATGTGCCTTCCATGGGGGATTCTGTTTCAGAATCGTCAAGATAGGTTAGGTTTTCAATCATGAATCAATCTCCCACAGATTACTGGACAGAGCCGTTCTGAATGGAGGCAATCAGACCGCCATTTGTGATAATGGTCTGGATGAACGGCGGAAACGGTGCTGTCTGGAAGGATTGACCGGTGGTTTTGTCCAGCAGTACACCATTGTCCAAATCTGCTTCGACAAGATGTCCCTCTTCGATGGCTTCCGCTGCCTCCGGACATTCTACAATAGCAAGACCAATGTTAATGGCATTGCGGTAGAAAATTCGTGCAAAGCTCTTTGCGATAACCAGTGAAATGCCGCTTTCCTTGATGGCAATCGGTGCATGTTCTCTGGAAGAACCACAGCCGAAGTTTTCACCGGCAACCATAATATCGCCTTCTTTTACCCGGCTGGTAAAGGTGGTGTCCAGATCCTCCATGCAGTGAGAAGCCAGTTCTTTCTTGTCGATTGTGTTCAGATATCTTGCTGGAATAATCACATCGGTATCCACGTTATCGCCGTATTTGATGACAGTTCCTTCAAATTTCATTTTGCCATAACCTCCTTCGGGTCAGTAATTCTGCCAGTGATCGCACTGGCTGCAGCGACTGCTGGACTTGCCAGATAGACTTCAGAAGTCGGATGACCCATTCTGCCGACAAAGTTTCGGTTGGTGGTGGAAACAGCCCGTTCCCCCGCTGCCAGAATGCCCATATGACCGCCCAGGCACGGACCGCAGGTTGGAGTAGAAACAATACAGCCAGCCTCAATAAAGGTCTTGAGCAGACCGTTTTCCATGGCTTTCAGGTAAATGGCCTGTGTTGCCGGAATGATGATGGCACGGACATTTTTTGCAACCTTTCTGCCCTTAAGAATGGCAGCAGCTTCTTCCATATCCCGATAGAAACCGTTGGTACAAGAACCAATTACCACTTGGTCAATCTTCACGTCGCCCACATTGTCGATGGTTCTGGTGTTGCCCGGCAGGTGCGGGAAGGCAACGGTGGATTGGATTTCGGACAGATCGATGACATAGGTTTCCTCATAAACGGCATCTTCATCTGCTGTATAAACCACCGGTTTGCGGTCGCTGTGTTCTGCCACATAGGCAAGGGTTTGTTCATCCACAGCAAAGATTCCATTCTTTGCACCGGCTTCAATTGCCATGTTGGTCATGGTCAGACGGTCACTCATAGAGAGACTGGAAACGCCTTCGCCGACAAATTCCATCGACTTGTACAAAGCACCATCCACGCCGATCCTCCCAATGATGTGCAAAATGACATCTTTACCAGAGATATACGGATTCAGTTTGCCTTTCAGCTCGAATTTGATGGCAGACGGTACTTTAAACCATGCCTTGCCGATTGCCATACCACATGCCATATCGGTGGAACCGACACCCGTGGAGAACGCACCGAGTGCACCGTAAGTGCAAGTGTGAGAGTCTGCACCGATGACAACGTCACCGGAGACAACCAATCCTTTTTCCGGTAGCAGAGCGTGTTCAATGCCCATCTGTCCGACATCATAGAAGTGGGTGACTTCCTTTTCCTTGCAGAAATCCCGGCACATCTTGCACTGTGTAGCAGCTTTAATATCCTTGTTCGGTGCAAAGTGATCCATTACCATGGTCACTTTGTCTTTGTCAAATACTTTTTTAATGCCCAGTTTGTTAAATTCTCGGATGGCAACTGGAGAAGTGATGTCATTGCCGAGCACACGGTCGAGATTGACCAGAATCAGCTGACCTGCCTCAACCTTTTCCAGTCCCGCATGTGCGGCAAGGATTTTTTGCGTCATGGTCATACCCATAGATTTTTCCTCGCTTTCATATGATCGTAGTTTAAAATTTATCGATTGATAATGGCACCCTTATCCGCAGAAGAAACCATTTTTGCATACCGTTTCAGATAGCCAGTCAAGTTGTCCTTGGTCTGAATTGGCATGGTCTGCTTTCGCTTTTCGAGTTCCTCGTCAGAGACTTCCAGGGTAATGGTGTAATTTGGAATATCAATGGAAATCATATCGCCGTCCTGTACATAGGCAATTGTGCCGCCACTGACCGCTTCCGGGGAAACGTGACCGATGGCAGCCCCACGGGTTGCACCGGAGAATCTGCCGTCTGTAATCAAGGCAACGTCTTTGTCCAGTCCCATACCGGCAATGGCAGAAGTCGGGGAGAGCATTTCTCGCATACCTGGACCGCCAGCTGGACCCTCATAACGGATGACAACCACATCGCCTTTCTGGATACCGCCGCTGCGGATGACAGCAATCGCCTCTTCTTCGCTGTTGAAGACCTTTGCCGGTCCTCTGTGCTGCATCATTTCCGGTGCAACGGCACTTCTCTTGACCACGCATCTGTCGGGAGCCAGATTGCCCTTCAGGACAGCGATACCGCCCGTCGGGCTGTACGGATTTTCAATCGGACGGATGATGTCTGGATTCTTATTGAGGCAACCGCTGATATTTTCACCGAGTGTTTTGCCAGTGCAAGTCATAACATCGGTATGAATCAGGTTTTTCTTCGTCAATTCGTTCAGTACAGCGTAGACGCCGCCGGCTTCGTTCAGGTCTTCCATATAAGCATGACCAGCCGGAGCCAGATGACATAAATTCGGTGTCTTTGCACTGATTTCGTTTGCCATATCCAAATTGATAGCAATGCCACATTCATTGGCGATTGCCGGAATGTGCAGCATACTGTTGGTAGAACATCCCAGTGCCATATCGGCTGTCAAGGCATTTTCAAATGCCTCTGCGGTCATAATGTCACGAGGACGGATGTTTTTCCGATACAGTTCCATGACTGCCATACCAGCCTGCTTTGCCAATTTGATTCGTTCCGAATAAACCGCCGGAATCGTACCATTGCCCTTGAGACCCATACCCAGCACTTCCGTCAGGCAGTTCATGGAGTTCGCAGTGTACATACCGGAGCAGGAACCACAGGTTGGGCATGCCTTGTTTTCAAATTCTTCTACATCTTCCAGCGTGAACTTTCCGGCATCATAAGAGCCAACTGCTTCAAACATACTGGAAAGACTGGTCTTTTTCCCCTTGACATGACCAGCCAGCATCGGACCGCCGCTGACAAAAATAGTTGGTACGTTTACTCTGGCGGCTGCCATCAGCAGACCGGGTACGTTTTTGTCACAGTTCGGAATCATGACCAGTGCGTCAAAGTGGTGTGCCAGTGCCATACATTCGGTAGAATCTGCAATTAAATCTCTGGTAACCAGAGAATACTTCATGCCAACATGTCCCATGGCAATGCCATCGCAGACTGCAATTGCCGGAAAAACAACTGGTGTACCGCCAGCCATCGCAACGCCTAATTTTACAGCTTCTACAATTTTATCAATATTCATATGCCCTGGTACAATTTCGTTATAGGAGGAAACAATGCCGACCAGCGGTCTTTGCATTTCCTCTTTTGTCATACCAAGTGCATTGAAAAGGGAACGCTGTGGGGCTTTGTCCACACCGTCACAGTAAAAATTACAGCCCATATTGATTTCACCTCATATTTGTATTTTATTTAATCGGGATAATGGGGTATCATCCACTTGTTTTCAGTTCTAATTATTGAATTGAAAAGGATTTTTGATTACTGTGATTTCAGCTCTTCAGTACCGCTGATAATTTGTTTTATTGTATCAAAAATCCCATAGTAACACTTTTATCAAAATAGAAAAAATGCGATTTTATGCAGCTTCATAGAATCCGGTTAAGTTCCATTCTCCATTTATTTTTTCAAAATAGAGCCTGTCAATCGGATTTATGCCCTTATTACTGGTAAGATACTGTATATTTCCTTCAAGATCCAAGACAGCAAAGTCATAGCGATAGAATACAATTGCCTTATCCTGATTGCATAAACAGGTCAATTCATTGATATCGAAATAAAAATCGTAGTGAGAGCGATCGAATTCCTCATTGCCATGATTCGGATTTAGACGTTTAAAATATGCTGGTGAGATATTGGAAGCATATTCCTCATATGCTTCACCATTGCTTTCATAAGAACGCAAAATCATTTCATGTGATAAAGTTTCCAGTTCATTTCCCATCGCTTCATCACCAAATAATTTTAACATCCGCAGATCGTAAACATTTAAATAAGCTGCATCCGTAATAGCAGGGGCTTGTATCTCGTAATTTTCCCAATACTGCTGTCTGTCATAAAAAATCAACTTGGAAAGGATACCGAATAGCAGCAGAACTGCACCAGCAAGCAGAAGAACATATTTTTTTCGTTTCTGCATAGGAAATCCTCTCTACAATGAGATACAAAAAAGAGATTTGATGGAAAAGCTGCTTTCCCGATTGAAACATCAGGAAAGCAGCTTAAAAAGGTTTTACGCTACGCTGTCCCGTTCAAATAAGGGGATAGGTTGCTTTTTTGCTCCATTTTAGTTGTTAATGAACTTGTCCTCTTCGTTGTTCCAGCTATACAGCTTCCGGATTTCTTCACCGACCTTTTCAGACGGATGCTCAGAAGCCAGTTTCCGCATAGCCTTGAAGTGTACCTGAGAGCCTGCATCAGACATATCCAACAGGAATTCCTTTGCAAAAGAACCATCCTGAATGTCGGACAGGATCTTCTTCATTGCCTTCTTGGTATCCTCTGTGATAATCTTCGGACCTGTGATATAGTCGCCGTATTCTGCTGTATTGGAGATAGAATACCGCATTCCTGCGAAACCGCTCTGGTAAATCAGGTCAACGATCAGCTTCATTTCGTGAATGCACTCGAAGTAAGCATTTCTCGCATCATAGCCGGCTTCTACCAGGGTTTCAAAACCAGCCTGCATCAGTGCACAAACACCGCCGCAGAGAACAGCCTGTTCGCCGAACAAGTCGGTTTCGGTCTCTGTCCGGAAAGTGGTTTCCAGTACGCCAGCTCTTGCACCGCCGATTGCCAGACCATAAGCCAGAGCCATGTCCAGTGCCTTGCCGGTTGCATCCTGTTCTACTGCTACGAGGCACGGAACGCCCTTGCCAGCCTGATATTCGCTTCTTACAGTGTGACCCGGTCCCTTCGGGGCGATCATGGTAACGTCTACATCAGCCGGCGGCTTGATGCAGCCGAAATGAATGTTAAAGCCGTGTGCGAACATCAGCATATCGCCAGACTTGAGGTTCGGTTCGATATCCTTCTTATACATAGCAGCCTGCTTTTCATCGTTGATCAGGATCATGATGATGTCTGCCAGCTTTGCAGCTTCTGCAGCCGTAAATACTTCAAAGCCTTGCTTTACCGCTTTGTCCCAGGACTTGCTGCCTTCATACAGACCAATGATCACTCTTGCCTTGTCACCGAGGGATTCTTTTGCATTCAATGCATGGGCATGTCCCTGGCTGCCATAGCCGATGACTGCAATGGTCTTGCCATACAGTAAAGACAAATCACAATCTTCCTGATAAAAAACTCTTGCTGTTTGTTCCATCGTAAAGACTCCTTCATAAAAAATATCGGATAAATATACAAGCGGTTACTCATCTTTCAGACAGTTGCCGCCTCTTTCAAGAGCGACCAAACCAGTACGGCACATTTCCAGAATGCCATATGGCTGGAGCAACTCAATAAAAGCATTGATTTTTGTGGAAACGCCACGGATTTCAATCACAAGTGCCTCCGGCGAATAGTCTGTAATTTTTGCACGGAAGACATCTACGACAGACATAATGTCTTGCCGCTGTTCTGCACAGTTTTTGATTTTGATCAGCAGCAGTTCTCTTGCAACGGTTTCATCCCGCTTCATAACCTGTACTTTTTTGACATCATACATTTTTTCCAGTTGCTTGACAATCTGATTGCAGATTGCTTCATCCCCATGCATGGAAATGGTGATTCTGGAAAATTCGGGAGATTCCGTTTCGCCGACTGTCAGAGTATCAATATTGAATCCACGCCGTGTGAACATGCCCGAAACACGAGACAGGACACCCGAATGGTTTGCCACTAAAATAGAAATAATAAACCGTTCCATTTCTCCATACCTCCTTACAGTGCAGATACATCTACAATGATGTCATCTACCGCACCGCCCGGTGGCAGCATCGGCAGAACGAATGCATCACAGTCAATAGCACAATCTACCAAAACCGGACCGCTGACTGCAAATGCCTTTTTCAGAACATCTTTCAGCTCTGGCAGGGAAGCGGCACGGAATCCTGGCAGACCAAATGCTTCTGCAAGCTTCACGAAATCTGTCTTACGTTCCAACGTGGTGTTAGAATAATGTTTATCAAAGAACAGCGTCTGCCACTGCCGAACCATACCCAATACACCGTTATTCATGATGAAAACAACAACGGGTGTCTGGTTGGTGACAGCGGTTGCCAGTTCATTCAGGTTCATCCCGAAACTACCGTCGCCGGTGACCAGAACTGTTTTTTTACCGGTGGCAGTTGCAGCACCAATTGCAGCACCCAGACCAAATCCCATCGTACCCAGACCGCCGCTGGAAATAAAGGTTCTTGGTTTGGAGAACGGATACCGTTGTGCTGTCCACATCTGATGCTGTCCCACATCTGTGGCAACGATCACATCCTCGTTTGCATTCTTGGCAGCTTCTGCGACAGCATCCAAAGCAGTAAATGGTGTCAGTTCACCGTCTTTTTGTGCTTCCAGCTGTTCGGTTTCTGCAACCAGTTCTTGAATACGAGTATTCCATTCCGGATGTGCCTGCTGCGGCAGCAGTGCCGTCAGGTCTGCAAGGATTTTTTTCATAGAACCGGCAATTCCCAGTTCTACTGAAATATTTTTATTCAATTCGGATGCATCAATATCAATGTGGATAATTTTTGCATTTGGTGCATACTTTTGTGTATTTCCAGTGCCTCTGTCACTGAACCGACAGCCGGCTGTCAGGATTAGATCTGCCTCATTCTGTGCAATGGAAGAAGCATAGTGACCATGCATGCCCTCCATGCCCAGATAACGTGGATGATCCGTTGGAACAGCGGAAATCCCCATCATCGTGCAGCCAATCGGTGCATCCATTTTGTCTGCCAGTGCTATAATTTCTGCACCTGCATCATCGGTAATGGCACCGCCGCCAATGTAAATATAAGGTTTTTTTGCAGCAGCAATCAGTTCTGCTGCCTGTGCAATTAAAGCTGGATCCGCTTCAGGGATGGGTGCTTTTTCTACGACTGGTTCTGCGGTATATTCATACAGAGCAGTCTGGACATCCTTCGGGATGTCCACCAGAACCGGACCTGGGCGACCGGACTTTGCAATGCGGAATGCTTCGCGAATCGTCGGTGCCAGATCTTCGATTTTCTTGACAAAGAAGTTATGTTTGGTAATCGGCATCGTCACACCGGTGATGTCAACTTCCTGGAAGCTGTCCCGTCCGATCAGAGAATTTGGCACATTACCGGTGATGGCAACCAGTGGAACGGAGTCCAGATAAGCCGTTGCAATGCCAGTAACTAGATTGGTTGCACCTGGACCAGAAGTGGCGATGACAACGCCAACTTTGCCGGTTGCTCTTGCATAGCCGTCTGCCGCATGGGAAGCACCTTGTTCATGTGCCGTGATAATATGCTGAATGCGATCTTTTGCAAGATATAAGGCATCATAGATGTTGATCACCTGACCGCCCGGATAGCCGAAGACGGTTGTGGTACCTTGTTCAATCAGGGTTTCAATTACAATTTGTGCACCATTTAATTTCATGTTTTCCACCTTTTTTACTTTGTGATTCAATTTCCATTTTATGCAGGTGCAGCGGTCTGCCGTTCGCTGTCTGCAAAAAATGCCTTCGGCCGCAAACGCACCGGAGGCATTGTGAAAAGCAATTCAAAATAAAAGGAAATGTCTCTTGTTTGCTTTACAGTTCCGCTCGTACCGGTTGGTTTACGGCATGCAACATGCCCCGAAGCCAATGACTCGGGGAAACAATCCTATCAGCAGAAAAGTAGATTCTGCAATCGAATACAATTTTTTACACATGGCAAACTCCTTCGGGACACGGATACAAAAAAATATATCTGTATTTTAGTATAGCACCTTGTTCCGATAAAATCAAGCATTCTTTTCGGATTTTTACACTTTGTACAAAAAAAGTGCAAACCCTGCCCTGCTTTCCGCTAAAAATATGTCTGCACAGCAAAAAAATAAGGAAAAATGAAAAAAACACTTGACAAATCAAAAAAAGTTGGATAGAATAAAGAAAAGACAGCAGAAACAGCTGTCAGATAGCAAAAAGGCGTTGACGGGAAAAAAGATGCTTTTCTTCCGTTGCAGAGAGCCGTCGGGTGGTGTGAGACGGCAGGAAGCAAGCAGGATACCTCCTCCCTGAGCCGCAGTGCAGAACCATCCTGCTGCTATTTGTTGGGTAAAGTAGGCACTGACGGGGTTCTCCCGTTACAGAGAAGCACATTATTGCAGAGATGTGACAGAGCGGGTGCAGTTAGCACCAATGAAGAGTGGTACCACGGAGAAATATGATTCTTCGTCTCTTTCTCTATGCCGGAAGCGGCAGAGGAAGGGACTTTTTTTGTACACTTTGCATGCATAAAGTACGCCAAATCACATTCCGAGCAGGTCAAATGGATCTTTATTTTATAGGAAAGGGACGAAAGTACTATGATGAAACAGGCTGACAAATATACCAGACAATTTTTTCCGGTGAAAGATGCACCGATGCGGTGGGCAACGAAAACCTACATTGAAAAGCCGCCGATTTGGTGCAGTGTGGATCTGCGGGACGGCAATCAGGCATTGATTACCCCGATGAGTCTGGAAGAAAAACTGGAGTTTTTCAAGGTGCTGGTGGATATCGGATTCAAGGAAATCGAGGTAGGGTTTCCAGCTGCTTCGGAAACGGAGTATGAATTTTGCCGGACGCTGATTGAGCAGAATCTGATTCCGGATGATGTGACCATTCAGGTGCTGACGCAGGCAAGAGAGCATATCATTGCCAAGACCTTTGAGGCATTGAAGGGTGTCAAGCATGCTGTTGTGCATCTGTACAATTCCACCTCTGTATCACAGCGGGAGCAGGTTTTTAAGAAGAGCAAGGAAGAGATTTTACAGATTGCTGTGACAGGTGCAGAATTGTGTAAAAAATACCGTGCGATGACACCGGGACATTTTGTATTTGAATATTCGCCGGAGAGTTTTACTGGTACGGAGCCGGAATATGCACTGCAGGTCTGCAATGCCGTTTTGGATATCTGGCAGCCGACACCAGAGGACAAGGTGATCATCAATCTGCCAGTCACCGTTTCTCACTCAATGCCGCATGTATATGCGAACCAGGTAGAGTATATGAGCGACCATCTGAAGTACCGGGAGAATGTCATTGTTTCCCTGCATCCGCATAACGACCGGGGCTGTGCGGTTGCAGATACAGAAATGGGGCTGCTGGCTGGCGGTGACCGGGTGGAAGGTACGTTGTTCGGCAACGGCGAACGCACTGGTAATGTGGACATTATCACATTGGCACTGAATATGTATTCGCAGGGCATTGATCCGCAGCTGGATTTCAGCAATCTGCCAGCAATCACAGAGGTATATGAACGAGTCACCAGAATGCACGTTTATGAGCGTTCTCCATACAGTGGGCAGTTGGTGTTTGCTGCGTTTAGTGGTTCGCATCAGGATGCCATTGCAAAGGGTATGAAGTGGAGAGAGCAGCAGAACTGTGCACACTGGACCGTGCCATATTTGCCGCTGGATCCGCAAGATGTCGGTAGAGAGTACGAAGCGGATGTAATCCGGATTAACAGCCAGTCCGGCAAGGGCGGCATTGGTTATTTGATGGAAACTCGTTATGGTTACAATATTCCGGCAGCTATGCGGGAATCCTTTGGCTATCTTGTCAAGGGGGTTTCCGATCATGCTCATAAGGAATTGCAGCCGGAAGAGGTATTGCAAATCTTTACAGATTCCTACGTCAATATAGAAACGCCAGTACAGCTGCCGGAAGTACACTATGTACAAAAGGCAGACGGTAATATTACTGCTGCAGTGACAATTGCCTATGACGGCAGAACAGAAGTGGTGACAGCCGACGGCAACGGTCGTTTGGATGCGGTCAGCAACGCTTTAAAGGCATATCTGGGTCTGGATTATGCATTGGTGACGTATACAGAACATGCATTGGAAGTTCGTTCTACCGCAAAGGCAGTTTCCTATGTGGGCTTGCAGGATGGTAAAAACCTGTATTGGGGTGTTGGCATTCATTCAGATATTATCCAATCTTCCATTCGTGCACTGCTTAGTGCATTGAATCGGATGCTGATAGAGAAAAAATAAATCTGCTTGCCATGTATCACAGCATGATGGTAGTTGTTTGAAAAGGAGAACTTTTGATGATGATCCGTAGCAGTGCCGCTTATAAAGAATTTTTTAACGCTGCTTATATGATGGGACCGAATAGTATTCGGCTTTTGGATGAGCTGCTGTGTAAAGTGAGGATTCCGCCAAATGCAAGGGTACTGGATTTGGGATGCGGGACTGGTTTGACCAGTTTGTTTTTAGCAAAAGAAACAAGTGCACAAGTATTTGCAACCGATTTATGGATATCTGCAACGGATAATTATCACCGCTTTTTGCAGTGGGACATTTCTGAAACTGTGATCCCTGTGCATGCTGATGCAAATGATCTGCCTTTTTCAGATGAATACTTTGATTATATTGTCAGTGTAGATGTATTTCATTACTTTTCCAATCAAAGTAAATTTTTTCAGCGGAAAATCCTGCCGCTGCTCAAGCCTGGCGGTACGGCACTGTTTACCATGCCAGGATTAAAGGTGGATTTTGATGGAAATGAACCGCCCGATGTGAAGGAATGGGCAAGTGGAGAAAACAATGAATACCCATATTATCATAGCTGCCAATGGTGGCGGCGTAATCTGGGGGAAAATGCAGATATGGCATCCATAGAAATCTGGGAAATGGAGAATTTTGATATTGCATGGCAGGAATGGCTGCAATCTGGACATCCTTATTCTGTTCGAGATCGGGCATTTTTTCAAACCGGCATTGACCAACATTTAAATTTTGTTGGTGTAATCGTAAAAAAGAAATGAAAAACAAAAAGACCGCCGCAGGAAGGTATTTCTGACGGCGGTCTTTTTTGCTATGAACCCAATACTGTGCCGCCTTTTAAAAACGGCACTTCTAAGCTGAGCTGCCGGAAAGCGGCATTGTATACCTGATATGGCTGGATTTCCTGCTGAATCAGGTCATTGACAAAGCAGACGGTTTTTTCCAGATTATTGGAAAACGATTCAATTTCGGCAGTTTCTCCAGTGCGGAGATCTTGCAGAGAAACACCGTAAATGACATGGATGGCTTTGTTGCGGTAGGTATTGCAGGCGGTAACTCGGTAGACTACACGGTTCACGCCGTAAACCTCCATATAGATGATGGTTTGTTCCGAGCGGCTGTGGCTGGACGCTTTCGATTTCATAGGCGATCCTCCTTTCATGAATAGCAGGCTGATGAGCAGACAGATGGAAAACGAACACTTCTAAAACCATACCATATTTTTTTGCAAAAGGAAAGAGCGAAAAAACAGAAAAATGTCGGCTTTTTTGGGTGCCTTTTGAAAGCGGCACGATTTTCTATATTGGAAAGCGATTTCACAAAATTCGACATGCTGTACAATTTGCAAAAAAACTGTGCTGTAAGTTCGTGAAAAAAAGCAATGGAAAATCGTGAAACATGCTGCTATAATAGACTGAGCCGTTTAGAGGAAGAGACTGCTGAAAAACGGCAGACAACAAGAAAAGAAAATAAGAGAAAAAAGACAAAGAAAGGATGTTTGCTTATGACAAAAGAACTTACACATGGGAAACCATTACCGCTGATTTTACAGTTTGCTATGCCGCTGATTTTCGGTTATATGCTACAGCAGCTCTACAGCCTTTGTGATACGGTGATTGTTGGCCGCTGTCTTGGCGTGAATGAATTGGCTGCTGTTGGCTCGACTGGTGCGGTCAGCTTTTTGGTGATTGGATTTGCCACCGGAATTTGTACTGGGATGTCCATTCCTGTTTCACAGGCGTTCGGAGCGGGAGATTATAAAACAATGAGAAAGTATCTGGCAAATGCACTTTATCTATCGGCATTGATTTCTGTTATTATGACAATCGGAACAATTCTATTTACTGGGGATCTGCTGCGGCTGATGAAGACCCCAGAGGAATTATATGATTATGCATATGACTATATTTTCACCGTATTTGCAGGTATCAGTGCCACGATTTTATACAACCTGCTTTCCTCCATGCTGCGTTCCATTGGTGATAGTCGGACACCATTGATTTTTCTTGCGATTGCAGCTGCTTTGAATATTGGATTGGATTTTTTGTTTATTTTGGTGTTGCACACAGGCGTTTCTGGTGCAGGATATGCAAGTGTCATTTCGCAGGGTGTTTCCGGCATTCTCTGTCTAATTTACATGTTCCGGAAGTATGAGATTTTCCGCATTCAAAAAGACGAACGGCAGGTTTCCTTGCAGCACTGCGGTCGTTTGCTATCGATTGGGCTGCCGATGGCACTGCAATTTTCC
>DYCW01000199.1 GCA_019417865.1 Ruminococcus sp.
GAGCAATCTCAGCATGTCCATTAAGACCTTTTATATATTCATATTTTCTATTTGTCATTTTTTCAAAATCCTGTCTGCCATAGAGCAGAAATAATGTACCGTCTTTTACGAGATATACGTTTGATGTATCTTCACTCTCCTTGATTGCAAAACCAAGCACATCTCTATAAAAACGAATTATTTTACCCATATCATTTACAAATAGTCCAAATCCATCTAATTTCATACTATGCCTTTCCAAATTTTGATTTATTTAATTATATGTCATACATCCTCATTTTTAGTGTGTTATAATACAAAACCACTTTTGATACTTGCATCAAAAGTGGTTTTCTTTTTATTGGAGCAGGCGACGAGAATCGAACTCGCAACCTCAGCTTGGGAAGCTGATGTTTTGCCACTAAACTACGCCTGCAATGGCAAAGCCGTTACGGCTCTGCGAAATGACAGTCTTTACATTGAATGTACTGCCCGTCTTCTAACGTAATGGTATCGGTATAGCTGCCGTTTGTTTTGGGAATCGGCTGCGGTGATGCCATTTGGCTGTAAATTGTATAACCAGCAGTTTCCGGATAGACATATTCGCCTTCATCCAGTACCATCTGGTAGGTACCAGCTGGAATATCTTTTCCAACCAAAAACATACCTTCCTGCTGAAACGGCTCTAATTCCACATCAACTGTATCGACATTGTAAAAGTTTGCCCATGAAACATGCACAAACTGTCCGTCTGTGACCTGAAAGTAAGCATTGCGTGGATACCAAGGGCCATCGTTTAATACGGCATCCTCATCATTTGGATCGGAACTGGAAGAAATCTCTAAAATCAACTGCTGTTCTTCAGAAGGACCGCTATAAACTGCCAGATACGTACCAGCCGGTAAGTCGACACCGACTTCATAGTCACCAGCAGGGTAAATGCCATTGTTGACATCAACGGCAGCTGTTTTTGCAGCCATAGTGGTTTCAGTTTCTTTTGCTTTCGTTGTAGCAGTTGTTGGATCTGCGACAGCAGAAGCAGCACGATCTGCCATATGAGAAACAGTGCGTTCTGCTTTTTGTGCAACACGAGCAACTTTTAATCCAACACCCAAAAGCAGCAGTACAGTCGGAATGGCAGCGATCAACATAACTTTTTTTCCGCCGGACGACTGTTTTGGTGGCGTGCCAAATGTTTCTTCTTTATTTTGATCCTGTTGCATGAGAAGAACCTCTTTTCCAAGTGAATCTGTTCTGACTCAAGTAAAAAAATGGAGCTGGAAACGTGACTTGAACACGCGACCTGCGCATTACGAATGCGCTGCTCTACCAACTGAGCTATTCCAGCATGAGTTCCTTATTTTTTTGTACTGCAAGCGGTGCTGTGTACAATGACATATTATATTATAGCACGTTTTTTGCATTTGTCAAGAGGTTTTGAAAAAATATTTGAAAAATTGCGTTTTATGGTTGAAATGCGGAAAAGGATATGGTATAATGAAATCGGTATCTGTGTTTAAAATAAAAAAGGGAGTGTGATGACAGCCTTTTGCAGAAAGTCAAAAAAAATTCGGAAAAAAAGCAAAAATTAAATTGAAATTTCCCAAAAAGTATGTTATAATAAGGTGAAAAATACAACCTATATCAAAAGGAAGGGAACATCATGAAAAAGAAATCGATCTCCATTTTAGGCATTGTTGTCGCCGTCCTGCTCCTGATTGTTGTGTGCGTTACGCTGACCCTGAACGTTCTGTTCTCCCAGCATGATACGCCGAAAATCTTCGGGAACTATGTGTACTTGATGGAAACAGACAGCATGGAAGTGAAGCCGACCGATGGTACCGACCCGGCAACCACAGTGGATGCAAGTGCCTCCATTCATGCGAAAACGGCTGTTATCTGTAAGGCATATGACGGCAGTGAACCGCTTTCCAAGAACAATGCGGTGCTTTGTGTACTGGCTCCGGAGGATACTTCTACGGACAAGGACAGTGAAGGTATGGCAATTCGTCGGCTTCTGAATATTGCATCGGATGAGGAAACCGGTGTGATGAAGTATTATCCAACTACCATGCAGGTGGATACCATTGGCACAGAACCAGCTGTTACAGTGGACAGCATTCGTGGTATTTGCCGTTATGAGAGCAGTCAGTTGTATAGCTTCATTCAGTTTGCCACCGGTTTCAGCGGCATTATTGTTTTGCTGGCACTGCCATGTGTGATTTTAGTCATTCTTCTGATTGCAGCACTGGTACGCAGAAGTGCGAGAAATCGGGAAGATGATGCCTATGCATTTGAGGAAAGCTATGATGAATTGGCTGGTGAAGAAGATTACAACTATGATGATGAAGAATATGATGATGAAGAATTTGTAAACGATATTCAGCAGCCATCTTATCAGACCAGAACTGGCAATACAGGAAATTACAATACCGGCTCTTATAATACAGAGAGTTATCCACCGACTGCTGGTTATGGAAATGCGGCGATGTCAGGAATGCCAACCTCGTTTGAAACAAAGAAGTCTTCTATCTCACAGAATTTTGAACGGAAAGCAGTGAATCCGAATTCTGCTTATCAGAAAGCAAAAACGATGCAGTTTCAGGCACAGAAAAATGTACAGATTCCGGAAACCTCTTATAACCAGATGCCACAGCAGCCAGAAAGCAGTGGTTATGTTGGGAAGTATTCTACTGATGTACCGGTAGAATCGGTACCGCCTGTACAGCCGGAACAGGTTTATCATGGTGCACATGAAGCACCGTCCGGTTCTTCCACCGGCAAAACATTCCTCACTTCTTCTACGGGTACATTTAAACGCCCAAATGTGGATGATATTTTTGGAAATGATCCGTTGGTACGAAATGCGTCCACTCCCAGACAGCGGAGTGCTGCACCGGCAAAACCAGCTTCTAAGCCAGCTGCTCGCAGCAGCCGAACGGCTTCTTATGATAAGACTTCTGTAGATGATCTGGTTGCTATGATTGAAAACCAGAAGAAGAAGCTGTAATTGGAAACAAATGAAATGATTGTGATAATAAAAGCCCCCTGCTGATGAAGGCAGGGGGCTTTTGTTCGGAAATTAATAGAACTGATAGTCGGCAATATCACAAAGCATAATCTGATAGCTGTTTAGGAGTGCGGGGTATTTTCTGGACTCTTGTGAGGCGTGTAGATGTGTATTGTTGTTGTGTGTATAAAGTGGGAGTTTTATTTGATATCCTCGTATCTTTTCATTTGTGATGATCTCAAATACAGCATTGTAAGCTTTGCAGAAATTGCGAATTACGCTGGAGGCAAGATAATATTCTCGATTTCCATTTCCGCCCGTAGGCTGCAAATGGGAAATTGGCTCGGTTTCTGGTTCGTAGTTATCTCCTTTATCCATATATAAAGAAACTACTGCATAGTTGCTGTCTATATGCGTTTTAATAGAAATTGTTTGTACAGGCTTGTTACGACTGTTTGAAAGCAATTGTGTCATCAAACAGAGCAAACAGAAACAAAGGAGGGTTTCGTTTGATAGAATCCATATATTGATTTCCAATTGTGTTTTCATGTTAACATGATGTCCCAATGTTTCTCGACAGTTTTGCACGAACTTCAGAATCATATTGGACAGTTCTATTGGTTGCAGGGCGGTGTGCGGTGCGTCTGCATATTTGCTTAACTCTGCATAGTAGGAGGTTCGTTTCATCATCCGGCAGCAGCAGTACATGACATCATTCAGATCAGAAAAAATAGATTCTTGTTCCAGATCGCCGATATTATGGGATTCTATTTCATTGTAAATATGTTCCATGGCGGCGGAAATACTAAAAATAGTTTCTCGCTGTTCTGCTAGGAAATTCTGACAGATGGCACGGAAATTGGATTCCTCCATCACATTGGTCAAAATCGGCTCAGTGGAGATCCGTAGAATCACACAGTCCAATTCGGCAGAAGTTTGTATTTCAGCTGCGTATAAAAGTGAGCGGTACCAGAACATCTGCGTTCCGGTATTTACCTGTATGGTATGCAACAGGGTTTGACAATCTTCTTCCGTTTTCAGCGGCTCGGAAATATTATTTTTCCAAATACATTTGCCTGCAGTGGTCAGAAAAAATACTTGTCGTTTTTCATTGGAATAAAGTTCTTTTAGAATCCGCAGCGTTTCTGTATTCATAAGATTGCGTTCTCCTTTCTATCTTTTTGACGGTATTGTCTTATAACAAATATCCGTCATTGCGGCTGATTGGTATGGATTTGTACCAGGATAAAAACTGCTTGGTTCGTGTCGATGCAATCTTTTTTCTGTGCTATAC
>DYCW01000002.1 GCA_019417865.1 Ruminococcus sp.
GCCGGATCTGCATCTGCACCTGTCTTGAATGCAAAGGAGATACCTTCTGTAATCAGATCATCTGCATTGTACATTTCTGGCTTGATCGCAGTCTCATATTCTTCTCCGGCTGTTACAAACTGCCGTCCTACCTTTACTGTCGGACCATCCGGAATGTTTTCTGTAGTGGTAGCAACTGTAGTTTTTTGAGAGGTAGATGTAGAAGTTACAGTCGTTGTAGCTTTAGTCGTAACGGTAGTACCTGCAGTTGTTACGATAGAACCTGCATCTGTGTAAACTCGAACTGCATCAATGGTAAAGTCATCGGATTCTATCCACCAGAAGCCAACCTTTACCTGCCCGTCGTACTGGGTCTGGATAATGTCAGATGTCGCACTGTCTATCTCCCATACCAGTGTGCCGGTCTTACCACTGAATGTCTGCTCCATCTGCTCAGTTATGGTCCAATAATCCGGTTCTACTGTGGTAGAAGAACCGAATGCACCCTGCCATTTGCCCAGTGAACCTGCGGTAGTGGAAATGTCTACTTCTACCTTCTGTACCTTTTCGCCAGCCTTTACGCCAAGATCTTCATACTTGAAGCCAATCATCTTGCCGTCCTCTGGCAAATCGGATAATGTATAGTCCTCATCTACCTTCAGCGTATATACACCGCCCTGTACATTATTTGTGGTTGTCGAAGGCTTGGTAGTGGTATCCGGTGCCTTTGTTGTGATCTTGGTGGTTGTTGTCGTATCCTTTGTTGTTACAGTGGTTGTGGTTCCTGGCGTCGGTGTTGCATTCACGCCCGGAATGCTGGATTCCAGAGCACCCGTGCCGTATTCTTCATACAAAGCTGCTGCTGCACCAACGAGACCTGCATTGTAGTCCAGAGCAACTTCGTTCAGCTCTGCATCATTGATGGTGTCACTATAAGAAGAGAAATCCGATGAAGACGGACCACCAACCAGTGCTCCAACCAGTACATGACAATTTTCTTCATCCCACTCTGGTGTAGCCTCATCTGTCGGATCATATGCATGACCGGAAGCCGTTCTGTGGTGCGGATACTTCGGGGAATTTTCATTGAAGCCAACTACCAGATTCTTACCGGTGGAGTTATCACCTAGAATCATTGCCATCTGTGCTTTGCACCATGCAGAGTAGTCATTAGAAGTGTGCTTGGAAACTGCCATGGCAATCATCTGCAAGCTGGCATTGTGTCTTGCACTACCCCACTGTCCCCAACTTGGGAACCAGTATGTCTTTGCATCTGTGCAATTCTGGCTGACATAAGAATTTGCCCATTTCCATTCGCCGCTGATTTCGCCATACAGTACGGATGCACCCAACTCTACATTGTTCCAACCATGCGGTGAGTAAATCTCACCCCACTGTCTATTGCCAGTGGCAAAGAAATTATCCATGTAGCTCTTGTAAGTATTATCCTTCGTAGCCAGATACAAGAAACCTGCTGCCCAAGCCTGATCATCTTCATAGCTGTCAGAACCATAGAAACCGGTCGGTCCATCTGTTGCACAAGTATTATACTGTGTAGAGAAATTATACAGTGCCTTTGCATACTTCAAGTCTTCTTCATTCCCGAAGTTCAAATAGTTGACAGCCAATGCTGCTGCATACTCTGCTGCAATGTCACTTGCACCGTTACTTGTCCAAAAGGCCTTCCGCTTACCCTTGATAGCTTCCTGTGTTTCTGCTGGACCCCAATAACCATGGTCAGCACCGCTACCACCTTCACCAATCTGATAGCAGAAATTTGTAACAGTATCTCCACTCAGAACCGTACAATCCTTAAAGTAATCACAGAATCGATCTGTAATTGCTTTCAGGTGTGATGTCTGTCCGAGCTTGTCATAGGCATCCTTGAACTCATAGTAGCCAAAGCCCAATGTAGCAGCAGAATAACCTGCCGGCATACCAAACTTTACATGGTCTCCTGCATCGTGGAAACCGCCTGTTACTTCATCACCGGTGTGGCAGTTATCACGCCAGTCAAATGCAGAATCTGTACCTACCGTATCGCCACACATATTTCCATCATAAAAATACATGGAATACTGCAGCAATTTTGCGTAGTTATCCGTGTCTGCTGCACGAACTGGCAGATAGGACAAGCTGGTCAGCACGCCGCTTGACCCAATTGTGGCAGCCGCAATCAGGGATGCAGCCAGCCGCTTCGAAAATTTCAATTTGCTCATAAACGACCCCTTCTCTTTAGAATTAAAAAAGTGAAATAAAACATAGAAATATGCCAGTTTCTATTTTATCATATGGCATGAAAAATTGCAATTATTTTTTCTGTTGTTTCAAAATTTCTATTAAAATCTACCAATTTCCACTCTCTGTAATTGTGCAACTTTAACAATTGTGCTGCTATGAAATTGCATAGAGTATATTATCTTTTCTTCCAAAAAGAAACGGCTGACAAATTGCCGCCGTTTCTTTTTAGGATTATTCCCCGAATTTTTCTTTTCGCAGCTGTTCCTTTAGTGCCTCCATAATAATATCCCGTGCCCAAATCGCCTGTTCGGTTGTTGCTGGTTCCACACCCTTGAGCGAGTACGGAATGCCCAGGTTTTGATATTTGACTTCTCCCATTGTGTGATATGGTAATACATCTAATGCCTTCATATTGGTCAACCCTGCGACT
>DYCW01000020.1 GCA_019417865.1 Ruminococcus sp.
ACCTGTGACCCTCTGCTTGTAAGGCAGATGCTCTCCCAGCTGAGCTAAGCTCCCACAGCATTTGTCTGTTTCAGAACGTCTGCGAAAGAAAAGATTACGTAAACTCTATGTTTCGTTTTTCTGTGCTCTGTCCTGACGACTTATTTATTATATCACACTTTTTGGAGATTGTCAAGTAAACGTTTTTTGAATTTTATTTCATTTTTGTGAACTCTCGTTCAAAACTAAATGCAACACAAATTCTTTTTCGTTTCTTTCCGCAATCTTCACTTTCGTGCGACAGCTTTATTATTATATCACGCTTTTTCTATTTTGTCAACCCCTTCTTTGGTATAAAAACAGGGGTTATTTTTATTCTTTTTTGTGTATTTTTGACATATACTGTGTAATTTATTCCAAATTAAAAACGCTCTTGTTTCAGATTTCCCGTCACAGTTGCCAAAAACGCACCAAAAGAGTGCTTGCTTTTTTTAAAAAGTTGTGATATAATTTTTATATCGTTTTTTAATAGGAAAAACCGCATTCTGCTAAGCCAGCAGGAACACATTCACACATCGCTCTGATGATATTTTAGAAAGAAGGTACATATTATGGGTATTGTAAAAGCAGCAATGGGTGCGGTCGGCGGCACACTTGCCGATTCTTGGCTGGACTATATCAAAGCACAGAACATGACACCGACCACCATCCTCACCAAAGGAGAACAAGTCAGCAGCAAGCGAAGCAGCAATAAAAGAGGCAGTGCAGACATCATTTCCAATGGATCCCGCATTGAAGTCGGTCCCAATCAGATGATGTTCCTGACAGAAGGCGGTAGAATTGTAGACTACACAGCCGAACAAGGCTATTATGAAGTATTTCTCTCGGAGTCCCCTTCCCTGTTCAACGGCGAACTGAAAGCCTCTGTACGGGAGACATTTGAACGTTTCAAGTTTGGCGGTCAGCCGGGCAAATCCCAGCAAGCATTCTTTGTCAACCTCTCTGAAATCCGTGGGATTCGCTTTGGCACACGGAATGCCCTGCAATATTTTGATAACTTCTATAATGCAGAACTGTTTCTCCGCTGTCACGGTACTTATTCCATTAAAGTCACTGATCCACTGAAATTCTTTATGGAAAACAGCAGTGTATGCAGCCGTGGACGGGTTGACTTTACAGACATACAGGAACAATTCAATGCTGAATTTTTAACCGCACTGCAAAGTGCCATCGGACAAATGTCTGTAGACGGTGTCCGCATCTCCAGCCTGACTGCAAAGAGCATGGAACTGACCAAATACCTCAGCAATGTGCTGGATGAAAGCTGGAACCAGCTGCGGGGCATTGAAATCTGCTCCGTCGGCATTGCCAGCATCAGTTACGACGAAGACAGCAAAAAGCTCATCAACATGCGAAACCAGGGTGCTATGCTCTCCGATGCCACCATTCGGGAAGGTTATGTGCAGGGTTCTGTCACAAGAGGCATGGAAGCAGCCGGTTCCAACTCTGCCGGAGCTGCACAGACATTCATGGGCATGGGCATGGGTATGCAGAACGCAGGCGGCTTTATGGCTGGTGCCAGTGCTGCAAACTTACAGCAGATGCAAATGCAGAACACACAGCGGCAACAAGCTGCTGCACCGCAACCGACTGCAAACGGCTGGCAATGTGCCTGCGGTGCCACCAACACCGGGAAATTCTGTACCGAATGCGGCAAACCAAAACCAGTTTCGGCAACTGCCTGGAAATGCAGCTGCGGGGCAGAAAACACCGGAAAATTCTGCACGGAATGCGGCAAACCAAAACCGGCAGACGGCAAATGGACTTGCAGCTGCGGTACTTCCAACACCGGGAAATTCTGCACAGAATGCGGCAAGCCAAGAGGATAAATCATTCCCTCTGCATTCTGTTTTTATATGCCGCCGCATATGGCTGCGGCATCAATCTGAACGAGGAGGAATCCAGTGAATACCGTACAATATAAGTGCCCCTACTGTGGCGGCGAGTTGGTATTTAATCCGGAAAAACAGCAGTTTTCCTGTCCGTACTGTGCCAGCGACTTCACGGAAGCTGAAATGGAAACACGTTATAAAGAACAAAACGCAGAAGCACAGGAACACGCTGACCCCGATGCCAAAACACTGACCGATGAAAACGATACAGCCGCATTTGAAGAGCATACCCATCTTTACGAATGCCCTTCCTGCGGTGCACAGATTATTGCAGAGGAAACCACCTCTGCAACCTTTTGCTACTATTGCCACAATCCAGTTGTCCTCGCCGGACGATTGACTGGACAATACCAGCCCGCTTTTGTGCTACCATTCGCTGTTCAGCGGGATGCTGCGGAACAACTGTTCAAAGAATGGTGCAAAAAGCGGTGGTTTCTGCCATCTGATTTCAAATCCAAGCAGCAGCTGGAAAAAATGAGCGGCGTTTATGTGCCGTTCTGGCTCGCCAGCTGTACGGCAGATGCTACACTGGACGGGATCGGCGAAATCGTACGCAGTTGGCGGGAAGGCGATTATAAGGTCACAGAGACCAAAGAATACGCAGTCTCCCGACAAGCTGCTATTCCGTTTGAACGCGTACCAGCAGACGGCTCGAAAAAAATTGACGATGCCCTGATGGATGCCATTGAGCCATTCCCCTATCAGGAAATGCGACCGTTCTCCATGCAGTATCTGAGCGGTTTTCTGGCAGAAAAATACGATGTCACATGGGAAAATACCATCCCAAGGGTGCAGGGACGCATCCAAGAAGCCAGTGAACAAGTGCTGAACGCCACACTAACCCAATACACGACCGTCAAAAACAAGCAGTACCATGTGAATCTGGAGCATCTACAGCATGACTATGTGCTTCTGCCGGTCTGGTTTATGAACTATAAGCACAACGGCAAAACCTATAGCTTTGCTATGAACGGACAGACCAAAAAATTCTCCGGCACGCCGCCGCTGAGCTGGCCGAAGCTGCTCGGCTTCTGTGCTGGTCTGATGCTGGTGATCGGCTTGCTGGGCGGTCTGATCGGAGGTGTTGTGCTATGAGAATCCCAGTGATCAAACCACTCATTCTGACCGCTGCAACCGTCCTAAGTCTCAGCACACTGTGGCAGCCACTGTCCGCAGAGGCGACTGATTCGGGGCTGATGCTGGACGAATGCTCCCTCTGGGATGAGGCGGATGTCCTGACGGAGGAAGAGGAAAACGAACTGAACACGCTGATTGTCGACACAGCGGAATCCATACAGATGAATGTATTTGTCCAGTTGGGTGCAAATCGGCTTTCTAGTCAAGACGATGCAAGAGCCTATGCCATTGACGGCTATCTAGCAACCTTCGGCGATGCCAAGGATTCCGACGGCATCTATCTCTATCTGGACTTATATGGAAGTTACATCGACAGCACCAGTTATGGCCCACATGACTATATCGCAACGCATGGTCTGGCACAGTTGTATTATACCAACGCCGGAGATGACCGGGTTTCTAAAATTTTCAGTCAGATGAATCCGCACATGAAACGAGGGCAGGAGGATCCTTACACAGCGGTTACCATCTTCTGCAAAAATTTACAGGATTACTATGAAAAGGGCATTCCAAAAAATTACTATGTCTATGATGATATATATGACCAATACTTATATATGGATGAAAAAACGGATACTCCCGTATGGTCAGACAAAAAGCCACCTTTTATCCGAAAGAAACAAATGGCATCTGCATTTCTGATCAGTTTTGCGATTGGACTTGTGGCTGCACTGATCACCATGTTCTGCATCAAACATCATTACCGATTCAAGTCGCAGCCATCTGCACAGATTTACATTTCATCCGGAAAGATACGCTACGGCAGAAAAACTGACCAGTTCCTGCATAAACGCGTTTCCCGTGTCAAAGTAGAATCGGACTACAGCAGTTCCGGCGGAGGAGGCGGCGGCAGCAGCTCCGGCGGATTCGGCGGTGGCGGAAACAGCCGTTAAGCCAATGCATTTCAAAATCATAATACAAAAAAACGGAGAGCAGTTGATGACATTGCTCTCCGTTTTTTACCGATTGAAAAAACCGTTTAATCCGTTTCTTCTTTCTCTTCTGGCTCCTCAGTCGTTTCCTCCGGCACACCATGCCCGAACTGATGCGTCAGCTGTGGCGTTGGCAAATCCTCCAGTATGCTGACATAGGGTTCTTCTTCCGGTTCCGGCTCTGGTTCCCGCTTGGAAAGCGGAATCTGTCGTTCTGCGGTTGCGGCTTCCAACGCCTGCTTTTCCGCAACCGTCAACCGTTTTTTCTTCACCAGACGCACTATAAAGAAAATCAACACCAGACCAACCGTACAAGCCAGTGAGATACTTACAATCTTGATCCACGGAATTTCCAGGGACTTAAAGTTAATCCGCACCCCATTGCTCCGACTTTCACTGATATACTTTGCCGCTACGCCCTCATAGCCTGTCAGTAGGAATCCGCTCACTGCAATCGTTTCCATTTCATCTGTGGTACTGCCGTCTGCATTCACCTTTTGCTGTTCGGTTGCACCAAAGGCAAAGTCACCGATTTCTGTCACTCGCTTCGGCAATGTCACATCCATCAGCTGCTCACAGCAGAAAAATGCATAGCTGCCGATTTGCAGAGCATTGTCCGTGGCAGTTTCATCCCCTGCAAAGACAACCGATGACAGCGACTCACAATCCGAAAATGCATGGTCATAAACAGCCGTCACTTGCTCTGGAATGGTCACCGTTTGCAAGTTGGTACAGTAATCAAACGCACCCGAACCAATCACCTGTAAACTCTCCGGCAGCGTCACGAACTGAAAGGGAGCTGCAAAACAAGCACCATCATAAATGGTAGTCACACCATCCAGCACCGTGAATGCTGTCTCCGTCCTGCCAGCTGGATATAAGTACAACACCGTCAAATCCTTGCTGTACAAGACACCATCCTGTAAACTGTAAACCGGATGGTTGTCCGAAAGTTCCAGTTCCTCCAGACCACTGCATCCGACAAACGCCAGATATCCCAAATCGGTCAGAGTATCCGGAATGGAGAAGGTTTTCAGCGAAGAACAGTTCTGAAACATGTAAGCTGGCAGTGCTGTGATTCCCTCCGGCATTGTCACAGATTCCAATGCAGAACATCCCATAAATGTCTGTTCGCCTAATTCTGTTACCGTATCCGGGATTTCAATGCTGGTCAACGTATTACAATAAGCAAATGCCATTCTGCCGATTTTCGTAACAGCATCGCCAAATGTCACCTCCTGCAAAGCAGAACAGCTTAAAAACGCACCATTGGGAATCTCTGTAATGGTATCAGACAGTATGACAGACTGTAACGAAATACAGGACTGAAAGGCACCTTCCCCCATCTCTGTTACACTGGATGGAATCGTCACAGACTGCAAAGATTCACATCCTGCAAATGCCTGATCGCCAATGGCAACGACATCATAACCATCAATCTCTGGCATAATACTGATATTGGTTGCCGTTGAAATACAGTCCGTTACGGAAACCTGCATATTGGAAAGCACAGTATAAGTTAATGTACCGTCATCAAAGGTATTGCCATCTGTCACGTTCTGTGTTCGTCCACTGATATCCTCTTCCACCGCCTGCACCGGCAAACCAGTGACCAGCAAAAGTCCTGTTGTCAGGCATCCCGTAACCACCCGTTTCCATTGTTTCATGCTGTTCCGCCCTTTCCGCTTCCTGTTTTTCTCTTTTTTCTTACCACGATGATCACCACCGCTGCTGCTGCCACGAATACCACACCGCCACCAATGCAAACTGGTAAAACCCAACTGCTACTGCTGCCCTCGGTGACTTCTGCTGGAATATCGTATTGGGATACATATTTCTTAATTTTAGAATTGCTGCCATATGTCACAGAAAAATCCTTGACAACAGACGGTGTTTCATCCTCTGCCTCTGCATACAGACCAAATGCCCCGTCCCCTAATTCCTCAATACCGGATGGCAGCGTCAGCTGCTTCAATTCCAGGCAATTGTAGAATGCCTGCTTGCCGATTTGTTTCACTGTCTCTGGAATCGTAATTTCTGGCAGCCGCACACACGTATAGAAACAGTAATCTCCAATCTTCGTCAGCTTGGATGGCAGTGTAAC
>DYCW01000200.1 GCA_019417865.1 Ruminococcus sp.
TGCTAATATTGCTGCTGCCTTCACTACAGTATCTGGTATGTCCTTCTTAATTTTCAACTTACTGTGTGCACCGTGCTTTGCTGCAATGGGTGCCATCAAGCGGGAAATGAACAGTGCAAAATGGTTCTGGTTTGCGATTGGTTATGAATGTGGTTTTGCATATGTAATCGCTTTGATTGTAAATCAGTTGGGCAAACTGTTTACTGGTAATGTAAATGTACTGGGATTGATTGTAGCAATCCTTGCCATTGCGTTGATGGTTTATATGTTAGTTCGTCCCTATAAAGAGAGCAATCGTCTGGGTGTAAAGGTAAAGGGATAAGGAAAGCTTAATTTTTCCAAAGGAGATGTTTCGATTGGGCAGTATTCTTGTCGGACTGATTTTACTGGGCATTGTGGCAGGAATCATTTGGATGCTCAGAAGAGACCAGAAAAAAGGAAAACATTCCTGCGGCGGAACGTGTGGCGGTTGCCCAAATGCCTCCCATTGTCATCCGCAGAAGGCACAGAAAAAATAATTTTATTCCTTCTAATACAGAAAAGAGTGGTATATTGCAGATTTTGCAATATACCACTTTTTTTGGTTGACAGAAAAGAAAAGAATGTGTTATAATAAAAAACAGTATGGCAAAATGAAAAGAGGGGGACAGATGAAACAGGACACGGTAGAAACTGTACTACAGCAGTATGGGGATATGGTATACCGGCTTGCCTATGCAAGAGTGCAGAATGTACATGATGCACAGGACATCACACAAGATGTATTTTTGAAGTATATTCGGGCAGCCATCCACTTTCGGGATGAATCACACCGAAAAGCATGGCTGCTGCGAGTGACCATCAATACCAGCAATACCTATTTGCGGTCTGCCTGGAATCGGCATCGTGCAGATTTATGTGAAGCAGCCGAGATGCCCACAGTACAGACAGAATCCAATGACCTCAGAGAAGCTGTTGCCGCCTTGCCGGAAGCGTATCGGGTGGTCATCCATCTGTATTATTATGAATCCCTGTCTGTGAAGGAAATAGGAACGCTGCTGCATCTCTCCGAATCGGCAGTCAAATCCAGGTTGTTTCGTGCACGGGAGTTGTTACGGAAACAGTGGAAGGAGGATGGTGCATATGAATTTTAAGGAACGCTATCAGCAGGAAATGCAGCAGGTAAAGCTGGAGGATTCGTTTCGGGATGCTCTGTCCGAAGTCATGTATGCAGAACAGAAAAAGCGAAAGCAACGCCATCGACGAAATATCATAGGCTCTGCGTTTGGAATTTGTGCAGCAGCTGCCGTGGTTTTGCTCGTTGTGCCACATATTTCTTCAAAACCGCTGCAAAATGAATTGCTCTCTTCAAAAGAAACAATCGATACGACATATTATGCAAAAGGAGAACTGCCATCTTTTTCGCTTACAACCACTTTGGAAAATTCTGATGCAGGTAAGATTGCTTCTCTTTCAAAATTGTTGCAGCATTGGGCAGAGATAGAACAAATTGTTTGCTATGAAATTTCTGGTGTAGGAACAGATTGTATGTTGACGGAAGAAGAAATCAATACATTATATGAACAATTCCAGCAGGCAGTTCCAACAGAAAAAACAGTGCAATCCGCTAAAAAATGCCATTGCTATTGTATTTCCTTTCAGGATGGAATGACATTAGAATTTCGGATTGATCAAAATAACAACGTGAAGTTTGAAGGCATTGCACAAGCGTATCATCTGTTGTAACATGTATGACTTTGGAAGATGGGAAAGAGAAAATTTTTATTTTTTCTGCAACCATTCGATGATTTAGAACGTGTTATAAATAGGAATGGCAGACAGCAGACAAAAAAGCGTCCGTCTGCGGTTTGTGGTTCCGCCTGTGACAGACAGGTAACGAAGAATAAGGAGAAATGATATGAAGAAGCGGATATCCAGTTGGAAGTGTGTGGCAGTTGCAGTGGCGGCGGTCTTGCTGACTGCCTGCACACCCAAAGCAGAAGAAAGCAGCTCGACAGCCAAAAAGGGCCTATTTGATGATGCCAGCAGCATTGCTGCCGGAGGGGATGCAAGCGAATCGGTCAATAATATTGTAGACCAGGTAGAAGATATGGAACAAACTGGAACAGTCTATTCTCAGACAATTTTAATTTATATGGTTGGTTCTGATTTGGAATCCCAACACGGCAGTGCTAGCTTAGACTTGCAGGAGATGCAGGAGGCGTTGCCGGATACGGAGAATAATCATATTGTTGTCTATACCGGCGGTGCTTCTGCTTGGCAGATGTCTGACCTGTCTGCGGAGGAAAATACGATTCTGGAATTGACGAAAGACGGTTTTTCTAAAAAAGAGAGCATGGATGCAGAAAATATGGGGGAGGCAGAAACCCTTCGCTCGTTTATTTCCTATGGCATGGAGCATTACCAGTCGGATAAATATGGTCTGATTTTGTGGAATCACGGTGCAGGTCCTGTCCTTGGATTTGGTGTCGATGAAAATTATGAAGATATTCTGACTCTGTCGGAAATGCAGACAGCCTTGGGGGATGCCCTTGGGACAGATAACAAGTTGGCATGGATTGGATTTGATGCCTGCTTAATGAGTTCAATGGAGCTTGCAGATGCGTTTACTCCGTATACCAATTACCTGATTTCCTCACAGGAAACCGAACCGGGCTGGGGATGGAACTATGCATTCCTCTCACAGCTGTCTGAGCCGGATATGGATGGTGCACGCATGGGCAAGGCAATTATTGATTCTTATATGGAATTTGGAGAAGCTGCTTTTGATGCGTATCCAAAGGCATATTGTGATTTAACATTGTCCTGTCTGGACTTAAATCGATATCAGGCAGCAGAGGATGCATGGGATGCCTTTTTCCGTGATATGGACAGCCAGCTGACAGTGGAAACGTTTCCATCCGCTGTTCGCAGCCGCAATCAGGCAAAACGATTCGGCAGCTATTCCACAGACTTTAATTATAGCTTGGTGGATACAATCGATTTATTGGAGCTGTTTTCTGAGAGCACATCATCTTCTGCTGAAGAAGCAAAAAATGCGTTGCAGGATATGGTGGTTTATCAGCGAAGCAATGTGGCAAATGCCAATGGCATTTCTGTCTGCTATCCTTATCAGACGGAAGAAGATTATGCATCCTATTGTTTAGAAATGCAGGAAGCCCTTGGATTTGCAGAAAACTACACGGCATTTCTGAAGAACTGCAATGCTATCGAAAACGGGGAAGCGATTACACAAGATTGGGATGTTGCTGATGCAGAAACCAATGTCACACCGATTTCAGAATCTGCACAGGAACCAGCAACGGAAGAATCCGTTGCCGAAACAGAACCGGAAACCAGTGAAGCAGAGACAGATGCAGCGGTAACGGAAACAGAGCCGATGGAAACACCAGCAGTACAGCAGGGTGGCAGCGATATTTCTCTTATGCTGACACCAGAACAGCAGCAGAATTTTGGTACTGCAACCTATTATATTCTTTGCAAAGCAGAGGAAGGCGGCTTTCTGAATACCGGTGATATTGCAAACGATGCACGGAAAGATGACATGTACATCTTTATTCACGGTGGTAAAAATGTAAAGATGGATGAGAATGGTGTCCTGCATGCCTATTATAGCGACAATGTGGTCTATATGAAGGATACGACAACAGGAGAACGTTCGGAAACGCCGATGGTGCTGATTGACAATGATTCTTCTTCTGTAGAGAAACGATATCTGACCTCTGTGGTCTTGTTTGATACCGCAAACGGCAACTTTGATACCAATGCAGCAAATTTACAGATTGTTGTGAATAGCGAATATCCGAATGGCATCATCCGGCAGGCGGTACCGATTTCCAGTGACAAGGAGATTAGAACGCCTAGCAAGGAACTGCTGGATTTGGACGACTATACTTTGATGTCTGTTGCAGGTCGTTGCAGCTATCTGACACGGGATGCAGATGGAAAACTGCTGCCGTTTTTCGACTGGGAAGAAACGGGCTGGATTATGGGATTTGAACAGAATTTACAAAACGGATATGAACTGGAAGTTTGTCCAATTGAAAACCCAGAGAATTATGTCTGCATGTTTGTCGTACAGGATGCACAAGGAAATACCTCTGTTTCTGAGCTGATTCCGCTTGGATAATTTTTTAAATATCATGCAAAAGAAGCTGTCCTTTTCCTCCAGGACAGCTTCTTTTTTGATAACCATATTTTTGTTGCTTTCAGGGAAATCGCTTTGTAGGAAATGAAAGCTTTTACTCAGAGAATTTGGAGTAGTCTTTCAGAACTGGAATTTGTGCCAAAACAGTTACCCCGAGACTTTGCAGAGCATCTGACAGCTTTGCAGCAATTCGTTCTGTGCAAGCGGAAACCAGGAAACCTCCCTCTGTGTGCATCCGAACCGTTACACCAACCTGACCGGCAGCCTGCTTTGCAATATCCGCTGCACAGTTTGTGGTACGGAACATCCGAGGAGCCACAAAGGCATCCATTCCTGCAAGGAAGTCTGTGTTGGAAGCTGTCTCCCATGTCTGTGCCTGTACTGTACCATCTGCTTTTACCGCATCTATAATATCACCCAACACAGCACTTGCCGTCGGCAGCTTACCGGCACCCCGTCCATAGAACATAGTTTTGTCAATTCCGTCGCCCCATACCATAATAGCGTTGAACACGCCGTTTACATGGGACAGCAGGCTATCCTGCATGACCACCATCGGCATGACGGATGGCAGGATTTTTCCATCATCCTGTCGCACAACTTGTGCAATCAGTTTGACCGTTCCACCAAGCTGCTGTGCCAGCTTGACATCTTCCAATTGAATCTCCCGAATGCCTTTTGTATAGACACTTTCCGGATAAACATGCTTTCCAAATACAAGAGAAGAGAGAATGCAGATTTTCCGGCAAGCATCCGCACCATCTACATCAGCAGAAGGATTTCGCTCTGCATAGCCGAGCTGCTGTGCCAGAGATAGAGCGTCTGCAAATGTCATCTGGTCACAGAACATTTTCTCTAAAATAAAATTTGTGGTACCGTTCAGGATACCTGCAATGGCATAAAGGTCGTTTGCTGCCAGACAGGTATGCAGCGGCCGCATAATCGGAATCGCACCGCCGACGCTTGCTTCAAAGAAAAAGTTACAGTTATTTTCCTTTGCCAGCTGCAACAGAAGATCTCCTTTTTCTGCCACTAATTGTTTGTTGGAGGTAGAAACGCTTTTTCTGGCTTTTAGGCAGCTGCTGACAAATTCAAATGCCGGATGTACGCCACCCATACATTCTGCCACATAGCCGACTTCCGGATCCTGTAAAATTATCTGAATATCGTGTACAACTTTGTCTGCATAGGGATCTCCTTCAAAGGTTCGCAGGTCGAGAATGTATTTTACCTCCATTTGATAACCCGTATTTTTTTCGATTTTTGCTTGGTTCTGGTAGAATAGTTCCACGACACCAGAGCCCACGACACCGTATCCTAATACGGCGATTTGCTTTTTCTTCTGCATTACGAAATTCCTCCAATACTAATATTTTTCTAATCCTCTAAGCGGCAATATGTGCCGCAGGTTGGTTGGATTATTGTCCAGAGATCAGTTTCACCTCTACTACGCCATACAGGGCAGAAAGTGTTTTCGTGATGTGCGTTAGATTAACAGTATCGTCTCCGCATTGCAACGAAAGGGAAACGCTTGCCACGCCGTCTACGGGAATGCTCTGGTTGACGGTTAAGATATTAGCATGCAGGTTGTGTAGAGCAATCAACACACTGGACAAAACGCCGGCTTCGTCCCGCAGTACGGCATTCAGGTTGACGATTCGCTGTGTCATTTTATCTTCGTAGTGAAATACGTAGTCCCGATAT
>DYCW01000201.1 GCA_019417865.1 Ruminococcus sp.
CTGCTGATTGGTTTTCTGATTGCCCTCTGCAATCTCTCCAACAAAAAAGGGCTGCGGCTGATTGGCAAGGTGTACACCGATATTATCAGAGGCACCCCATCTGTGACCCAGCTGATGATTATTTATTTTGTCATTTTTGCGTCCGTTCATTGGCCGAAATGGGTGATTGCTGCGATTGCATTCGGCGTCAATTCCGGTGCATACGTATCTGAGGTAATTCGAGCTGGCATCCTTTCCGTTGATAAAGGACAAGTTGAGGCAGGGCGTTCTCTTGGCTTAAACGGTCGGCAAACCATGATCAAAATTGTGGTGCCGCAGGCAGTTAAGAATATTTTTCCCGCTCTCTGCAACGAATTTATCACGCTGATTAAAGAAACGGCAATTGTCGGTTATGTTGGTCTGGTGGATATTCAAAAAGCGGGCGATTTTATCAAAACGGCAACCTACGAGGCATTTATGCCGCTGATTGGAACGGCTGTTATTTATTTTGTCATCATCAAGCTGCTGACGATTTTGCTGGGACTGCTGGAAAAACGGCTTAGAAAATCGGAAGTCCGATAAGGAGGGGCGACTGTGATTCGGGTAGAAAACTTACATAAGCATTTTGGGGATCTCAAAGTGCTGACCGGGATTGACGAGCACATTGAAGAAGGAGAAGTAGTGGTTGTGATTGGACCATCTGGTTCTGGAAAGAGCACATTTCTTCGCTGTTTGAATTTACTGGAAACGCCGACAGAAGGAAAAATCTTTGTAGATGAGGAACAGATCAATGCACCAAAAGTAGATGTCAATCGCATTCGACAGAAAATGGGGATGGTGTTTCAGCAGTTTAATCTGTTCCCGCACCTGACTGTAATGGAAAACCTGACACTTGCCCCCGTTCTGCTCAAGAAAATGACCAAAGAGCAGGCGATAGAAAAAGGAAATGGGTTACTGGAACGGGTGGGATTGGCAGAAAAGGCAAATGCCTATCCCAATCAGCTTTCTGGCGGACAAAAGCAACGAATTGCGATTGCAAGAGCGTTGGAAATGGAACCGGAAATCATGTTGTTTGACGAGCCAACTTCTGCACTAGATCCGGAAATGGTCGGCGAGGTATTGGATGTTATGAAAGACCTTGCAAAATCAGGTATGACTATGGTAGTGGTAACGCACGAGATGGGATTTGCAAGAGAGGTGGCAACCAGAGTGCTGTTTATGGATCAAGGGGTTGTCATGGAAAGCGGTACACCAGAAGCCATATTCAATCATCCGCAGAACGAAAGAACCAAGCAGTTTTTAAGTAAGGTTCTTTAAATCATAACAATACAAAAAGGAGAGAATGTCATGAAAAAATGGACAAAAATTGTATCACTGGTGTTGGCATCTGTGATGATGCTGGCAGTTCTGGTCGCTTGCGGAGAGAAGGAGGATGACAGTACCATTACATTTGGTACGAATGCAGAATTTCCGCCATTTGAATATGTGACGGCTAATGGTGTCATCGGAGAATTTGACGGGATTGACATGGCAATTGTAAAGAAAATTGGCGAAGACAATGCTTGCGAAGTCAAGATTGAAAATATGGAATTTGATTCTTTATTGCTGGCATTGGAAAATGGACAGGTGGATGCTGTTATCGCTGGTATGACCATTACAGAGGAAAAGAAAGACGCTGTGGATTTTTCTACACCATACTACACGGCGAAGCAGGTTATGATTGTCAAGGAGGATTCTGATATTCAGAAGGCTTCTGACATGGCAGACAAGCAGATTGTCGTATTGCAGGGCTTTACTGGTGAAACTTGTGTCAGCGATATGGGTTATAAGTATCAATCCTTTAAAAAAGGGACCGAAGCCATTATGGAACTGGTGAACGGAAAATGTGATGTCGTTGTGATTGACTCTGCAACCGCAGAAAAGTATGTCGAGGACAACGAAGGTCTGAAGATTGTGGAAGACAATGACGCATTTGCCGCAGAGCAGTATGGGATTGCGGTCAAAAAGGGCAATACAGAACTGTTGGATAAGATCAATGCTTCTCTGAATAAGATGCTGGAGGACGGCACCATTTCTGAACTTTCTGCAAAGTACGCAGAGAGCAGCGATGCAGAATAATTGTATGTAAAAATAAAATGCATTCGTATTGTCAGGCTGGCAGGGAAATCTGTCCACCTGATTTTTTATTGATTTGATTTCAGAGATAGGGAAATTCTGTTCCAATGGACATCGCTTGTTGACAGCGGAACGGAAAAACGGTATAATTAAAGAAAAATAAGTGCATAAAACAGTGCGGAAAAGAGAGATACCATGAAAACAATTACAGTACATGCCAGCCATACCTATCCCATTTATGTACAGCACGGTCTGCTTGCCAACTGCGGAAGCTATATTCGGCAGACAACAAAAGCTGCTTCTATAGCGGTCATTACAGATGATATTGTGCAGAAACTCTACGGCGATGCTGTCATAGCTTCCTTGCAGGAAGCTGGGTTTCGGACAGAAACGTTTGTATTCCCGAATGGTGAGGCATCCAAATGTGCAAACACATTGTTGAACGTTTACGATTTTCTCTGCGAAAAGCAGTTTACCCGAACAGATGCCATTGTCGCACTTGGTGGCGGTGTCGTTGGCGATCTTGCTGGTTTTGCGGCGGCAACCTATCTGCGTGGCATGGATTTCATTCAGATTCCCACCACGCTGCTGGCACAGGTGGATTCCTCTGTTGGTGGAAAGACTGCGATTGACCTGAGCGGTGGAAAAAATTTGGTCGGTGCATTTAAACAGCCAGTTTGTGTCCTTTGCGATCCGGATACCCTGCGGACATTGCCGCCGGAAATCTTTTCAGATGGCATGGGGGAAGTGATCAAGTACGGTATGATTCGAGACGCAAAGCTGTTTGATCTGCTGGCAACGCATACACAGGAAACGATTTTTTCTGTCTTAGAAGAGGTTATCTGTACTTGCATTTCCATCAAACGTGACGTAGTAGAGGCAGATGAATTTGATACAGGAGAACGGATGATTCTCAACTACGGTCATACGCTTGGTCATGCGATTGAGGGCTACTATCACTATGAAACCTATTCACATGGTAGTGCGGTTGCCATTGGCATGTGCCTGATGGCAGAGAAAACCTGTTCTCCGGAACAGACTGCCGCTCTAAAAGCTTGTCTGGAAGCGTACCACCTGCCGACTTCTGTACCCGTTCCGATGACAGAATTGCTGCCGTTCTGTGGTGTGGACAAGAAGCGTGCCGGTAACCAACTGCGGTATATTGTCTGCGAAACTGCCGGAAAGGCAGAAATCCGTACGGCTTCTGTGGCAGATTTTGCAGCATGGATGGAGGAAAATGCATGAATATTCAGGTAGATCCCCGTACCCTCAGCGGAACGGTTTCCATTCCAGCCTCTAAGAGTATGACCCATCGGATGCTGATCTGTGCAGCACTGGCAGAGGGCACGTCTGTGATTGAGAAGGTTAGCTTCTCTAAAGACATTACTGCTACCATGGAGGCACTGTCTGCATTGGGTGCCGTGTTCCATACAGACGGCAGTACGATTACTGTCACTGGGATTGGCGGTGTTGCAGCGGCTAAGACAGCAGAGATAGACTGCTGCGAAAGTGGTTCTACACTGCGGTTTCTGATTCCAGTTGCGGCTGCCCTCGGTGTGACGGCAACGTTTCACGGACAGGGCAGACTGCCACAGCGTCCCATCACTGCTTATGTACGGGAGCTTTCCCGAAATGGCATTACATTTGATTATGCAAATACCATGCCGTTTACCATACAGGGACAACTGCAAAGCGGAACCTATTATTTAGAGGGTGATGTTTCCTCTCAGTATGTCACAGGTTTGTTGTTTGCCCTGCCGTTGCTGGCAGGAGATTCTGATATTGTCATGCTGTCTCCGTTGCAATCCAAGCCCTATGTGAATTTAACGATTGCCTGTATGCAGCAGTTTGGATTTTGTGTGACCGAAACGGCAAACGGCTATCATATTGAAGGCGGACAAACTGCACATGCTTATGATGGTGTGGTAGAGGGAGATTATTCGCAGGCGGCATTTTTTGCAGTGGCAAATGCACTCGGCAATCATGTTACTATGATGAATTTGAATCCAGACAGTGTACAGGGGGATAAAATCATCATTGAAATCGCAGAAAAGATGTGGTATAATAAGTGTAATCACAAGCCCGCAGGGATACAAGTGGATGCAACAGATATTCCAGATCTAGTGCCCATTCTGGCAGTGTTGGCGACATTCGGCACACAGCCGTCTGTTATTCGTGGTGCAGCTCGTTTGAAAATCAAGGAGAGTGATCGGCTGCTTGCCACTTCGGAATTGTTGAATCGGCTCGGCGGAAATGTTACGCCGTTTGAGGATGGCTTGCAGGTTCAGCCAGTGGAACGGTTACAGGGCGGAAGAATTGACAGCTACGGCGACCATCGGATTGCGATGTGTGCTGCCATTGCTGCAACCAGATGCACTGCCCCTGTTGTGATTCAGGGCGGCGAGTGCGTGGAAAAATCGTATCCGCAGTTTTATGAAGACTATAATCGATTAGGAGGAAATGCTCATGTCATCGTTTTGGAATAACCGGATTTCCATTTCTATTTTTGGAGAGTCGCATGGTCCATCTATTGGCGTAGTAATTGACAACTTACCACCAGGGGAATATATTGATATGGAGAAGGTTTTGCAGTTTATGGCAAGACGGGCTCCGAAAAAAGACGGAACGACCACACCGAGAAGCGAAAAGGATTTGCCACAGGTGCAGTCTGGTATGCTGCATAATCGAACAACTGGTGTACCGCTCTGTGCGATGATTCAAAATACAGATACCCGATCGAAGGATTATAGCAATTTGGAGCGGCTGCCTCGGCCGGGACATGCAGACTATACTGGTGCCATGCGATATCGTGGTTTTCAGGATGTACGGGGTGGCGGGCATTTTTCCGGCAGACTGACAGCACCGCTTTGCTTTGCAGGTGCGGTTTGTGGACAAATTCTGGAACGGCGTGGTATTTACACAGGTGCTCATATTGCGGCAGTACATGGAATAGAGGACGATGCATTTTCAGAGACAAAAGTATCCAGAGCCGATATTCTGGCAGTACGGGAAAAATCCTTCCCTGTCATCAATGACGCACAGGGCGAAAAAATGCAGGAAGATATCCGCAATGCCAGAAAGGGTGGCGAATCGCTGGGCGGTCTAATTGAGTGTGCCGTAGTCAATATGCCGGCAGGTGTCGGTTCCCCGATGTTTCAAGGATTGGAAAATACCATTGCACAGTTGATTTTTGGTATCCCTGCTGTGAAGGGGCTGGAATTTGGTGCCGGTTTTCAAGTGGCAGAGATGGTCGGCAGCCAGAATAATGACCCGTTTTATATTGATGAGAATGGACATGTAAAGACAAAAACCAATCACCATGGCGGCATTCTGGGCGGCATTTCTTCTGGCATGCCAATCATGATGCGTGTGGCAATCAAGCCAACGGCATCCATTGCAAAACCGCAGGAGACCGTGGATTTTCGTGCTGGTACAAATGAAATTTTACAGATTCACGGCAGACATGATCCATGTATTGTACCGAGAGCTGTGCCGTGTGTAGAGGCAGCCGTAAATATTGCATTGTTGTCCCATATGATGGATTATCCGCATTTTTAAATTCTTATGAGGGAGGGAACCGTGGATGCAGGATGAAAATTTATTGAAAATGTCGCAGATTGCAACGCCGCCGCTGATGGACACCCATATGGCGAATATCTTAATTTGTTGTCTACTGGAGCAGTTGGACAAACCGATTTCACCGACACAGCTGTATGATATTGCAGTGGGAACGGACATCATCAATTATTTTTTCTATCAGGAGGCCATTACTTACTTGCAAAAAAACGGTTCGCTTTTACTGAAACAGGATGCGGATGGACATGACTGGTTCTATCTGACGGAAACAGGTGCGGAGTGTGCCAAACAGCTGAAAGAATATGTGGCGAAGCCGTATCGGGATAAGATTTTCTTTGAGGCAAAGCAGTATTTCAAGCGGCAGAAACGACGGGAAGAGGTAAAAATCTCTTATGTGCCGCTGAAAAAAGGATATCATGTGCAGGTGCGGTATCTGGACTTGCAGAGTGACCTGATGGATTTAAAGCTATATGCACCAGATCTAAAACAGGCAAAGTACCTTGGCACGCAGATTATGCGGAATCCGGCTAACTTTTATGGGAAGGTGCTGGAGGCGGTTTTCTCCAATCGGGAGGAAGAAGCGGCAGAACAGACAAAAGCATAAAATAATATAAGTTTGATGGGCAAACTTTGTTCGTTAAATTTATATTAAAATAGAAGATGACCAGAGAATGAATTTTTTATCAGATCCATCCTATATTTCTGTAAAAACAGATGCTCCTGCAGTGTCTGTTTTTCTTTTTCACAATCCGTTCCTTTTGGTGAAAATCCGGTAAAAAAACAAATTCCGCCCTTGCTATTTCAGCAGAAATTTGTTATAATAAAAAGGGTGTTGTCAGCCCAAATCAAAAACAGAATGGAGGAGAAATCATGCGAGCGGATCCCTATCCCCGACGATGGATTGTAATACAAAATAACATTGCAAAGAGGGAACATCGCAGCATAGGTTCTGTCTTTGCAGAAAGGCGGAACAATTTTGATTTCCTACTACAAAACCATACAAAATCGTTTGATTGCGTGTAATGCACCGGAAGCGGGCTGCTGGGTTTCTGTGATTGACCCGACGGCACAGGAACGGAAAATGCTGATAGAGGACTTTGGTTTGGACAGCGATTTTATCAAATCCGCATTGGATGAAGAGGAGTCCTCTCGTGTGGAACGGGAGGATACCCAAACGCTGATTATTGTGGATACTGCTGTTTCAGAAATTCAGAAAAACGATACGATTGTGTTTTACACAATGCCGATGAGCATTATTATTAAAGATCAACTGGTATTTACCATTTCCTTGCGGGATAATAAGGTGCTGGAAGATATGGTGGACGGTCGCCTGCGGAATGTGCAAACCAGCTTTCGCACACAATTTGTGTTGCGTCTGATTATGCAGTTGACTTCTACTTATTTGGTTTATCTGAAACAAATCGACAAAGCTTCTAATGCTCTGGAACGAGAACTGCACAAAGCGGTGAAAAATAAGCAGCTATTGCAAATGATGGAGCTGGAAAAGTCACTGGTCTATTTTTCCACCTCCCTCAAGGCAAACGATGCCACAATGAATAAAATTCTGCGTGGTAAGCTGATTAAACTCTACGAGGATGATCAGGATTTGCTGGAAGACGTATTGATTGAGCTGAAGCAGGCGGAGGAAATGGCAAGTATTTACTCCAGCATTCTTGCCAATATGGTAGATGCGTGCAGCTCCGTGATCTCTAATAATGTCAATATTGTCATGTGGCAATTGACCATTGTCACCATTATTCTGGCAATTCCCACAATGGTGTTCAGTTTCTACGGTATGAATACGTTGGATTTGCCTTTTGCAGAGCATACTTGGTTTCCAACAGGGATTGCAGTTGTTGCTACGGTACTGACCGCTTTGATTTTATTGAAATACAAGAAAAAATAAAAAACAGGCAACCGCTGTTGTTTGCGGAAGCCTGTTCTGTTTGTGTATCGATGAAAGGAACTGTTTCTTAGGAAAACCTTGTCTGAGTGGAATCCGCTTGACCATAGTCGCCTGCGGTCATAAAACTGGTTGTCGAATGTTATGTAGTTTCCGGTTGGTCTGCCGGCAAAACTTGCAGGGCAATTTTTGTAACGGACTGGTTGTCGGTTTCCAGTACTTTGAACAGAAAGGTTTCCACCTGGACGGTTTCACCGACTTCCGGGATGTGTCCGAGCAATTCTGTCACCCATCCACCGACAGAGGTGGATGCCGCCTCTGGCATTTGAGCGGGAATATCTGCTTCATCCAGTGCATCCCGCATGTCACTGATACTGAACGTTCCCACGATTGTATAGCAATGCGGTTCTGTGCGGACAAATTCATGTACAATTTCATCGCTTTCATCATAGATGTCACCGACCAGCTCTTCAATAATATCTTCCAGTGTTACAATGCCCTTGGTACCGCCGTATTGATCTACGATGACTGCCATATGTGTTTTGGAACGCTGCATTTCTTTCAGACTGTCACTGATGGGCTTGGTGGCAGGAATGTAGATCACATCCTGTAAGATTTCTGAAACAGAGTGAAACATGCCGTGTTCCAGGCGGAAGAAGTCCCGACTGGTAATCATACCGATGATATTGTCCATACTTTTCTCATAGACCGGAAAACGGGAAAAGTGGCTGTGCAGAAACATATTACAAATTTCGTCCATTGTGGCTTCGCTGGAAACACCAACAATTTTAACTCTTGGAATCAGGATATCGTTAACCGTTGTTTCATCGAACTGCAATGCGGACAAGACCAGATCGCTTTCCTGTTCCTCCAATACCCCTTCTTCTTCAATCTCATCAATGATGTATTTCAGTTCGTCTTCTGTAACGCTTGGAGCTTCTTCCTTTGTGCGGAATGTTTTGGACATCAAGTCAAAAATTTTGACGAACGGGGTCATCAGCAGCGTGAAGCCGGAGAGAGCCGAGGCGAATGCAAGTGCCATTTTTTCTGCATGGGATTTTGCGTAGGATTTGGGTAGGACTTCACCGAATACCAGAACCAGAATGGTCATAACAACGGTAGAAACCGCAGGACCCGCACTGCCGACCCATTGCGTGAACAGAACAGTTGCCAAGGAAGATGCACCAATGTTAACAATATTGTTGCCAACCAGAATGGCAGTCAGTGCATCTTCATAGTGCTCTGCCACTCGCAGTGCTGTGCTGGCACGCTTGTCTCCTTGATCTGCCATGGCTTTTAATCGAATTTTGTTGACACTTGCGAAAGCGGTTTCCGAACTGGAGAACAGTGCGGACAGTACAATTAGGATGAGTAAAACGACAATCATAATATCCTCCGTATTTTTGATAAAATGTATGACAATATCGTACCACATTTTTTGCAAATAAGCAAGGGAAAGGATCGAAAAAATATTAAATTTTTTAGAAAGGTGTGAGACAGATTCCATGAATCAGTTGATTTTATGGGTGATAAAGCATATGCCCAAGCCCATTCAAAATATTTATTTTAAATATGAAAAGGGGCTGCTGTATTGCTTTTACGGGGCTCTGACGACATTGGTTTCCATGGTGACAAAGCTGGTGCCAATGCATTTCTTAGGAGAGGGGAAGCTTTCCGTCACCATTTGTACCGTATTTTCTTGGATTTGTGCCGTGACATTTGCATTTTTCACGAACAAAAAATATGTCTTTCAGAGTAAAACACGGACAAAGAAAGCATTTTGGACAGAATTTCTCTCTTTTTATGCTGCAAGAGGTGCCTCCTTCTTCTTAGACTGGGGCATCAGTGTGCTGGGCATTAGTATTCTTGGCTGGAACAAGTACCTTGTGACCATTGCTGCACAGGTCATTATTCTGCTGGTGAACTATGCATTCAGTAAATTGTTTGTCTTTAAGAAACGGGAACCAGACTCACAGACAATCGAGTCTTGAGCAAAGAAAGGAACATGCAATATGAGAAGGTATCAAGGAAAACAAACCCTTTCCTGTCTGATGGCGGGCTTTCTGGCAGTGACAGCATTTGCGGGATGCAGCAGTAAGGAGGAAGAGAGCAGCAATGCTTCTTCTGCTGTTTCGACAACGGCTGTAACAGAAGCACAGACGGAAACAGAAACCACCATAGCAGAAACAACAGAAGCTGCTGAAACCACAACCCAACACGTCAGTCCAACGGAAACAGTTTCGAGTACATTGGGTGCGGAAGTGACCGATTTAAATGTTTTGCTGGACAGAGACGGCGAAAATACCTATCAACACGACCTGGCAGATTTCATACAGGATGGCGATGTGATACAGTCCTTTACCTTTATTTTTTATGCTCCGGATGATACTTCGGATATGGTAAATTATAAGGGCGGCTGCGGCATTTCTGTTAAGGAAGACAGCAAGACAGCAACGGACAAGGGTTGGTATCAGTCGGATGATTTTGAACAGAGCGTCAATGGGGCATATGCAGAAATCACCTGGAATGTGCCGACGGGATGTAGCAGCGGATGTGGATGCTGACGGTGAAGTGCTGATTGGCTACTGGTGGAGTGAATTGCAGCAGGTCAAGCTGAGCAGCATTGTCTGCACTTATACCAGAACCGCAGAAGTTCCAGTAGATGGCACAGCAGAAACCAGTCCGGCGGTGATGTTATACAATAAAACATTGAGTTCTGACAGCGAGGCGATCAATACCGCTGAAATTCCACTTTCTGACTTGATTGGGAAAGAAGATATGCTGCAAACAGTGACATTTGATGTCAGCAGTGGTGGGGCATTGGGTAAGTTTACCGGTGCGTTCGGCGTTTCCCTGAAGAGTGGCTGTCCGGCAGAAACAGATGAGAACTGGTATCAGACCGGCAATTTGGTGGTCTTTACACAAGAATCCAGTGTTTCCCTGACGTGGATTGTACCAGATGAAATCAAAGATTATCTGGATGCAGACGGGGAAGTCATGCTGGGCTATTGGTGGAGCGATCAGGCACAGGTTACGTTGGATAAGATTTCCGTTCGTTACAGCAACAGCACGGGAATTTCTACTAAGACGGAAACAACAGCATCTGATCAGTCGGAATCCGGCGAGGTGAAACAGGAGGGTAACGCTGCCGTTTCTTCGGAGCAGGTCAACCAAATGACTTCTTCCGAGATTGTGGCAGATATGAAAATCGGCTGGAACTTAGGGAACACGCTGGATAGTTACGATACCAGCAGCAGCGACAATGAAACTGGCTGGGGCAATCCGAAAACCACAAAGGCAATGATTGATACCGTCAAGGCAGCTGGATTTAATGCGGTTCGGATTCCGGTCACCTGGGGCGAACATCTCTCTTCCGACCATGTGATTGATGCCGCTTATCTGGACAGGGTACAGGAAGTGGTAGACTATGCGATGGATGACGACTTGTATGTCATTTTGAATGTGCACCATGATGATGCTATCTGGCTGCATCCCACTTACAGTGAACAGGCAGCTGTCACAGAAACGCTAACAGCAATTTGGAAGCAGCTGAGTGAACGATTTGCAGACTATGACCATCATTTGGTGTTTGAAGGGATGAATGAGCCCCGTGTGATTGGCTCTTCTACAGAATGGAGCGGTGGTACGCCGGAGGAACGGGATGTGATTAACCAGTTGTTCCAGGCGTTTGTAGATACCGTTCGGGCATCCGGCGGTTTGAATGCTGACCGGACGTTGATTGTCACTTCTCATGCACAATCGATTACAAAAGAAGCGGTCAGTGCGGTTCAGATTCCAAACGATGACCATATTGCGGTATCCATTCACAGCTATGCTCCGTGGGACTTCTGCGGAACAGAGGATGACCGTTCTGAATGGGGCAGCGAGGCAGATAAACAGGAACTGGACAGTAATTTCCAGTATCTTGCGGATACCTTTATCAGCAAGGGTGTGCCGGTGCTGTTGGATGAGTTTGGTGCGGTCAATAAGGACAATACCAGCATACGGGCAAACTATTATGCATATTATGTGAAGAGTGCAAAGGCACACGGCATTACTTGCTTTGTCTGGGATAACGGCACGGAAAAAGAATTTGGTTTGCTGAACCGGAAAAATTTAACTTGGTATGCCCCATCTATCGTGGAGGCAATGATGCAGGTATTGTGAGAAGTCTGTGAATAGTGCACAAAATTATTTTTTATTGGTTGTGAAAAAAGTAGATTTTTTGAAAAATCTACAAAGAATGACAGCCATTATGCTGAAAATATGGTATAATGAAACGGAAGAAAAACGGCAGAAGGAGGCCATGAACATGAGCAATCGAATTATCACCATTGAAAGAGAATATGCAAGCGGCGGTCGGGAAGTCGGAGAGCTGGTTGCAAAACAACTCGGTATTCCGTTTTACAACCGTGAGATTTTGGAAATGGCATCAGAACGATGCGGCGTATCCGTCGATTATCTGGCGAGTGCAGAGGAAGCTGCACCCAAGAGTTTTTTATACACCTTAATGCTGTCTTCCAATCCAACCCGTTCGATTCAAGAAAACCTGCCATTGTCAGATAAGGTATACATCATTGAGACGAATATTATCAAGGAACTGGCAGAGAAGAGTGACTGTGTGATTGTGGGACGCTGTGCTAGTTATATCTTACGGGATATGGAACATATGCTGAGTGCCTTTATCTATGCGGATTCAGAGTCTCGTGTGAATCGTGCAGTATCAGAATATTCTGTTGATCCAAGAAGAGCAGAAGCCACGCTGCGGAAATCCGATCGGAGAAGAGAGACATTTTACAGCATTAACACGGGCGGAAACTGGTATGACAAAGAGAATTATACGCTTTGTCTCAACAGCGGTGCACTGGGGATTCCGCTTTGTGCAGATATCATCGTATCTGCTGCACAAAAGACGATTTATGGATAAACCATTTTGAGAAATAGATACAGAAACACCGCAGTGTTCCATGAGGAGACTGCGGTGTTGTTTTTGATGGCAGAAAATTATTTGTTTAACGTGCATTTTATTAGGACAGCCCCAAAAACTGTTCCAACAATGCCATCCACTCACGTACCCAGTAAGTCGGGATTAAAATGCGTCTCGTCTTTCCACTCACCGACCAGCTCTCTAACCCCATCTCTTCTGCCATTCGGTGGGCTCGATACTGGTGGAATCCATCTGTTACAATGGTAATCCGATTGGGCAGCCCCTTTTC
>DYCW01000202.1 GCA_019417865.1 Ruminococcus sp.
TGGATTGGTAGTATAAACAATTTTTTTTGGGTTGTCTGTTGTGGCATTATGTTCTGGTTTGGGTGGTTCTTCACCGCCGTAATAACCGGGCGTAAATTCAAATGGAATCCATCCATAGCCCGTCACATAGAACTCACACCATGCATGTGCCCGGGCATCGGTCAGTTTGACTTCATAGCCGTCTTTTTGTTTGACTGCCTTTTCAAAATCTGACGGCGTTGCGACATAGCCTTCGCAATACCGAGCCGGAATGCCGGCATAGCGTGCCAGCAGGACGCCAGCAGTGGCAAAATGTGTGCAGTAGCCCTGATGATTTTCCAGCAGAAAATAATTGACAAAGTCTCTTGAACCGGGTGTTTTCCCTGGAGAGGTACTATAGGTTGCATGGTCTGCCAAAAACTTTCGGATATCTTCCAGTATAGAGAGCTGGTCTGAGAGCGATTCGCCGTCCCCATTTCGCAGGGATTCTTCTGAAATGCCAGCATTGCAGGTGGCATATTTTACAGAGTCCGGCAGACAGTCATACACAGCTTGCAGTGCATCCGTTTCTTTTTTTTCTGTGTAGTTTTCATAGACAAATGGGCGGTACACATATTGTTCCGTCAGCATAGATTGAATGGCATGTTGGTCATATGTGCCGTCTGTTTTTTGCGTATTTGCATAAGTTGTAACAGAAAAGGTATCTGCATCCTTCGGTAGTGACAGGGCATCCAGAAACTTGGTAGTCACATCATCCTCTGCATTGAACATACTTCTTTGCAATGAAATGGTTTGCAGAGAAAGACTGCTCAGCAGCTCTGAGAAATTCTGTTCCGTGGAAAGGGAGAAGCTGTAGTTTTTCTTGTTGTCCATGATTGTGCCGCTGTCTTCTTGATAGACTGCCTTTTCATTGTAGGCAGCATAGGGGGTGTAGCAATATCGTTCCCATTTCAGAGCAGAAATGTCGATATTCGTGACAGCACTTTCTGTCCGGTTGGTTTGGAACCAGTAGGGAAATAACTGAGGATAGCAGTTATAGGTTTTGGAAAGTGTAGTAAGGGATTCATTTTCCTCCCAAATAGTAGTATCCAATGCCTTCCACGCATTGTCATCATAGGTTGTGCCAGTAAACGATTTGAGGTAAACTGCGTGGTTGGGCAGGGCATCCAGCGTCAGTTTTAGCTGCGGTTCATTTTGAATGTCCACAGAACTTTTCCGTCCAAGCTTCTGCATTCGCATGGTATTGCCGAACCCCATGGCAGCACCAAGATTGAAAAGGCTGTCCTGCACGTCCTCCATGTCAAATGCCTGTAAGGAAGTTTTCAGTTCTTTTCGTTTTTCCTGTATTTTCGGTTTTTCTGCTATGCCGCTAGCTGTTAAGAGTGCCCACGAGAGCAGAAACACCAGTGCGGTCAGAAATGCCATGATGATACCACAGCGTTCTGCCATAGTAGTACGCATTGTATAGGCGGCTGTAAACCGATTGCCTTTTCGGAAGAAACCGACATCCCGCTGTTCCTGCGAATACCGCATAGCAGTCAGCTGCATTGCTATGAGGGCAGTCCAGTAAAGCAATACCATTGCCATTGCTGGCAGGGACATTTCCAGACCATTGTAAAGACCCAGTTCAATTGGCAGGAAAGTAACCAAAAATCCGATCGGAAAAAACGGGCGATGGATTGTAAACCAGCAAACTAGACAGATGAGAAATACAACACAGCCAGTGAGAAAGAAAGTGGTACACTGTACTTCATTCCATTGTGCGTCAATGCGGTAGTATACCACTTCCGTATGATAGATATTTTGATATAAGTGATTATAAAAAAACTGGAAACCGGCAATTAGAAAACGCCGTTTCCAAAAGAAAAAAATGGTTGCGACAGCCAAACTCACCGGTGTCAACCATCGCAGTCGTTTGGGCAGCATACTCAAAAAGCTGTAGCCCAAAAAGGCAATTGTTGCTGCAAAGAGAAATTTCTTTCTGTCATAAACTGGTGTAAACATAGAAAGAGAAGCGTAAATCGTACCAATTAAACCCATTGCTGCAATCAGAAATAGAATGAGATTACGTGTGATGGCAGAAGCCGGGCGAATGGTAATGGAAATGTCGTCCTGTACGACAATGCTGCTGTTAGAAGACCGCTGTGATTGTGTCTCATTTATATGTTGTTCCATTGTAAATCCACTCCTTTCCTTATGCATTGCAAATGGCAGTCAGAACTGCCGGCAGGGTTTCTATGGAAATCGGCAGTACCGTTTCCTGTTTTTGCACCTGCGGATTGGTCAGCAGGTGGAATTGCCTTCCGGCACAGCAGAGGGAAGCAGCTGCATCCGGCAGGGAAGCAGCATGGGCAATATGAAACAGCATGGCATAGGGAACAGAAAAACCGGACTCCTGCAGCTGTTGCAGAGCGGATACGGGTTTTTGCAGTGGCTCCTCCAAAATTTGTGTCATACATTGCTGTAATTGTGCCGAAGTGGAAATGGGCTTGACTTGCAAAGCTTGTTCGGTATTCCAGGCAAGGACAAGCGGCACTTGCTGCCGCAGCAAAATGCAGGAGAGGGCATGGGCACATTCCATCTGGGCATCCACCTGTGCACTAGTTACGAGCTGTCCCTCTGGCTGTGAGCGATCAATCAGAATACAGTACTGCTTTTCCATCGGGCGACTATATTCTTTGACAAAGAGATTTTCCTCCCGACTGCTGCGTTTCCAGTGGATTCGCTTGGGGTTGTCAGTATTCTGAAATTCTCGGATTCCAAATAATTCTGTGTTGTCATCACCGGGACGGTTCGGATCATAAATGACACTTTCCTCCTGTTCTGAGCGGTTTGCCGCCTGCATCTGCAGCCCATCCGCCCGTTCAGACGGAATGACCACGCAGTCTACTGCTGTGTGTCTGCGTACCAGGCAGGAGAACAGATGCAAATAGTCCATGACACGGCAGCTTTTCACACGAATGTGCAGTTTTCCGCAATGCAGAGAGGAGAATTGAAATGAGACAGTTGCGGAAAAGTTTCCCTGTAATGGCAACTGTAGTTCTAGTTGTTCCGCTTCTCCAGCTGTTTCATTTTTTAGTTCTAAGATTGTGTGGCAGTAATTCAGTGGCAGTCGGCTTTTATTTTGTAATGTACAATAAAGCTGCTGGGGGCTTCCTCTTCCGATTTCTGTCTGCTTGACTTGCAAAGTAACTGAAAGTCGCCGCCGTACATGATGTACCAGACAAAACTGTGTCAGAGGCAGCAACAGCAAAATACTGAATAACAGCATAGAAAAAATACCATCATACAAGATGGAGAACAGCAGTCCAATGACGATCAGAATTGCGTAAATCAGTTTTGTGTACCACATGGGCATCACCGCCTTTGTGCAGCAGAGGGCTTGGGTACTGGAACGGTTTGCAGTAATTCCTGGATCAGCTGCTTGACCGCCTGTGGATTGTTGGTGTGATTTTTGAGCAGAATCCGATGATTGAAAACATCTTCACAGACCGCAGTGACATCGTCTGGTACCACATAGTTTCTACCTCGCATAAAGGCAATGCCCTTTGCAGCATCTGTTAGAGCCAGTGTGCCTCTTGGACTGATTCCAAGCAGAACAGCAGAATGTTTTCGGGTTTCCTGCACCAGATTGGCAATATAATAATAAATTTTATCATCCACATAAATGGCACTCACTGCACGCTGCATTTCCAGCAAAGAAGCTGCGTCTGCAACAGGCTGCACCGTTTCCAGCGGATTGCCATCATGACGGGTACGGAGAATATGCATTTCGTCCTCCAGCTGCGGGTAACCCATTTCCAGGCGGAACATAAAACGATCCATCTGCGATTCCGGCAGCATTTGTGTACCGACAGATCCGATGGGATTTTGTGTGGCGATAACAAGATGCGGCTGTGGTAAATTATAAGTGTGGCCTTCTACTGTGACACTGTGTTCTTCCATGGCTTCTAAAAGGGCAGATTGTGTTTTACTGGAAGTGCGGTTGATTTCATCAGCGAGAAAGAGCTGGCAGAAAAGGGCACCTGGTTGAAAGACAAAGGTTTCTGTGCTTTTCTGATAAAGAGAGAAGCCAGTCAGGTCGGATGGTAATACATCCGGTGTAAACTGCATTCGTTTATAGGAGAGCGAGAGTGCACGGGAAAATGCCAGTGCCATTGTAGTTTTTCCAACACCGGGCATGTCCTCCATTAAAACGTTGCCGTTTGCTAGCATCGCAAGCAATACTTTTGCGATGATCACATCTTTTCCAATGACGGCTTTTTTTACTTCTGAAATAATGCGGTTAATCTGGTGTGCATATTCCTGCGGGTTTGTTTGCATAAGCTGCCTCCTGTTTTTGTTTTTCTGGTGGGAAAGTGGAAATCGGAGAGGTTTTGTTTTCTCGTTTCCTTGTTTTTCTGTTACTATTATAACAGTTTTCCAGCAGAAATGCAATAGAGCTGGAAAATTTCCCAAAGTGGATTTGGATAGATATTTTTAGAGCTGCAGAGGGGAAAGCAGTTCTTTCGACTGTATTTGACTGTTCTATATAGTATATAGTGCAGATTTGTCGGCGAAAAATAAGCAAATGTTTCTCCTCATATTGCGTTGTTTTTGTTAAATTGAGATGAAAATTTCTGTGTCATATTCCATTCATAAAGAATTTATCAGCTGAAAAGCAGGCATTTCTATTGACAAAACGCAAAATGATGGTTATACTTAAAGAGGAACGTTACGGTCTGTGCATGATAGGTATTTCATGTGCAATTTATTTTTAAGGAGTGTGACCAAAAGTATGAATGTCTGGCATGATATCAGCCCGAAGCAAATTTCTACCGACGAATTTGTTGCTGTCATTGAAATTCCAAAGAACAGTAAAGTAAAATATGAGCTGAACAAGGAAACTGGTATTTTGGAAATGGATCGGATCTTGTATACTTCTACACATTATCCGGCAAATTATGGATTCCTTCCCAGAACCTATGCCGATGACGGAGATCCATTAGACGTGTTGGTGCTCTGTTCTCAAAACCTCTATCCGATGACGCTGGTGCGTTGCTATCCCATTGGTGTCATTCGTATGATTGACAATGGGCGGCATGATGACAAAATCATTGCGATTCCCTGCAGTGACCCCACTTATAACACCTATGTGGATATTGATGAACTGCCAAGTCATATTTTTGAGGAAATGGTACATTTCTTTAAGGTCTATAAAGAGTTGGAGCATAAAACCACAGCTGTGGATGAAATTCAGAACGCAAAGGCAGCAAAGGAAATCATTGCGAAAGATATTGATAACTACATTGAGAAATTCTGCAAATAATTGCAGATAAAAATTATGTCAAGGAGAAAAAGGAGAACAAAAAATGGTAACAGCAGCATCATCCGCATCGGACATTTTGTTCAATCACGAGACCAATGTTGCCCCACTGGGGCTGATTGCAATGCGAGGCACCGAGGAGCTTGGAAAGAAGATTGACGCTTATCTGGTAGAATGGGCAAGAAAAGGCGGCTATGACGTGGACACCTTTTTAATTGCCTGTGAATGCCCTCGTTTCTCTTCTGGTGACGGAAAGGGATTGATTAAATCCACCATTCGGGGCAAGGATTTGTTTATTCTGATTGACGTTGGAAACTACAGCTGTGAATATCAGATGTTTGACAGAATGAATGTAATGTCACCAGATGACCATTATCAGGATTTAAAGCGAATCATTCAGGCTGCCAGTGGAAAGGCACATCGTCTGAATGTAATTATGCCGATTCTCTATGGTGGCAGACAGCACCGAAGAAATTACAGAGAATCCCTCGACTGTGCGTGTGCGTTGCAGGAACTGGAGCAGATGGGTGTTTCCAATGTTATCACGTTTGATGCCCATGACCCAAGAGTCTGCAATGCCGTTCCGCTGATGGGCTTTGACAACGTGGTGCCATCTTATCAGGTATTGAAGGCAATGTTCCATGACATTCCACATCTGCGTACCACACCAGATGAATTTATGGTCATCAGTCCGGACGAAGGGGCACTGAATCGGAATATGTACTATGCCTCCATGCTGGGGGTTCCGATGGGCATGTTCTATAAGCGGCGGGATTATTCCATTATTGTAAACGGCAGAAACCCGATTGTGGCACATGAATATCTTGGAAATTCTGTAGAGGACAAGGATGTCTTTATTGCCGATGATATTATTTCCTCCGGGGAATCCATGCTGGATATTGCCTATGCTTTAAAGAAGCGGAATGCAAGAAGAGTATTCTGCTATGCTACATATGGGCTGTTCGTCAATGGTCTGGAAAAGTTTGATGATGCCTATGCCAACGGCTACATTGATGCGGTATTCGGTACGAATCTGACCTATCGGACAAAGGAACTGCTCTCCAGGGAATGGTTCCACGAAGTAGATTGCTCGAAGTATATTTCCTGCTTTATTGCCGCATTGAACCATGATGCTTCCATTGGCAGTGTGCTTGACCCGAACCAGAAAATTAAGACCTTGCTGGCAAAACGGAATCAGACGGAGGCATAAATAGCACAATACAATATAATTTTAATATACATATAGTACTGAACCGGATGGCTTAAAGCTATCTGGTTCTTTTTTTCTGCTCCCACGCATAGGATACAGCAAAGGACAAACACAGAAAGGAGAGGATGACATGCGGCAGACCATTGTGAATTGCTTTCCGCCGGAGCTGCGGCAGGCATTGCAGCAGATACCGATTTCCGTTTGGGAGCAATTGCAGGAAATCCGTCTGCGGACAGGAAGACCCATTGCGGTTCGCAGCAGTCGGACAGAACAATTTTTGAAGCCGGACGGTACGCTCAGTGACCGCTGGCAGGATGGTATGGTCTTACAGTCCGCACAGGTGGAAAGCGTGTTTCGTGCAGCGTGTGCGTATTCTGTCTATCGCTATCAAAGGGAAATTGCAGAGGGCTATTTGACCATGCAAGGTGGTAACCGCATTGGCATTTGCGGCACGGCGGTTTTTCGGGACGGGCAGTATGTACAAATGCGAAACATCAATGGATTAAATATCCGTCTGGCACGGCAGGTAAAAGATTGTGCACGGGAATTGGTAGCACAAACCTGCTGGAAACAGCTTTCCAGTGTACTGCTTGCAGGCAGTGTGGGTTCTGGAAAAACCACTTTACTGCGGGATATGTGCCGGATTTTGGGACAAACTTACCGTCTTTGTATCATCGACAGCCGTGGGGAAATCGCTGCAGTGCAAAACGGCGTACCGCAATATGAAATCGGATTGCATACGGATGTCTATGATGGGTTTCCCCGTGCAGAAGGAGCGGTTATGGCGTTGCGTGTCATGACACCTGACGGGTTGGTCTGTGATGAAATCAGTACGATGGAGGAGGCGAATGCGTTAATGCAGGTACATGGATGTGGCATTCATATTTTAGCAACCGCTCATGCGGCAGAATTGGAAGATCTTTATCGCCGCACAGCTCTGTGCAATTTGCTGGAAGCTGGGGTCTTCGATTACATTGTGCTATTAAAGAATGGAAAAGTGCAGACAGTTCGTCGGGTTGCAACATGCTGAAAGGAATAGGGCTGCTGCTGTTGGTGCTCTGTGGTGGTCTTTGTGGCTTTTATGCAGCTGCCAACGTGCGGAGAAAACAGCAGTATCTTGTTACGCTTTCTGCTCTGCTGCATGAATTGGAAATCAGTATGTGGTGTCACGGCGGTACGTTACAGGAATTGCTGGAGCTTTTAGCAGAACGGGAGACTTATCGTTATTTTTCGTTTTTGAGAAGCACCATTGCTGCGATGCAGGAAAGTGTATCCTTTTCAAAGGCATGGCAGGAAGCCGTACAAGCAGATGTTGCTCTCTCTATAGACAGTAAGCGGCTGCTCTGTGAGTTAGGGGAGGAGTTGGGTACCAGCGACTTGTGTTCTCAACGGGAGATATTGGAGCGATACCGCAGCCGTCTTCAGCAGCAGGAAGCCGATCAGCGGGAATCCAGCCAGAAGAAAATACGATTGTATCAGAGCATGGGATTGCTGGCAGGCATGGCAGTTGCGATTTTGCTCTGCTAAGAAAAAAGAGGAAGCAAGATGGATATCGATCTGATTTTTAAAATTGCCGGGACAGGCATCATTGTTGCAGTGCTAAATCTGGTACTGAAGCGAGCTGAGCGGGAGGAGCAGGCAATGATGACTACACTGGCTGGTTTAATCGTTGTATTGGTGTTGATTGTGCAGGAAATCGGTTCTCTGTTTGAAACGGTAAAGTCGGTGTTTGGACTATGAAAGAATCCACAGGAATGACCGCTGCGGTCTGTGTGATTGGTGCGGTGCTGGCTTGCCTGCTAAAGCAATGCTGCAAAGAACAGGCATTATTCTGT